>JAYVVP010000001.1:0-2394 GCA_043786935.1 Pseudanabaena sp.
CGCCAAGTTGTCACCCTTATCTGGGCGATCGTAAATTATCGCCAACAAAGGTGCATTTTTAATCAATTCTTCATCACCAAGTTCTGAATCAACAATCTCGATTTCAATGTGTCGTCCGCGATTGTCACCTGAGAACTGATCGAAAAACTTACCCCATTGCTCTTGAGGTATAGATTTGCTGAGGACGATTGTATTAGTCATAGGATTCCTCGTTGTAAAAAATTAGTAAATCAAATGGGTTATATTGCTACAAATGGGTTATATTCCTATACATTTTTTGCAGCAGCTTCAGCATCTAGTCGAGCAGCGATCGCCGTTAAAGTTGCTTCTTCAGCTTCTTGTATCGTCGCTACTGACAAAGCGATCGCAGTAACGGCATAGTCTTCAGCCTTGTCAGCCCGATGTTCGAGCTTTTTCATTTCCCGACTCGACTTCCACTCTTCCACATCCGACTTCAACTCAGACTCCTTTTCCTCAAATTGAGTTTTGAGCTTGGCTCGAAATTCATCAAATTCTTGTTTCTTGGAGTTCAATGTTGCTTTTGCCTCGTCAAGTTTAGATTGAATCTCATCTTGAGTTTTTTTCGGCACAGATTGAAGACTGTCTCTTAGCGATTTCACCCGCTCTTCAACCGCTTCCAAATTGTCATGAAGTTTTTTCGTGAAGTTGTCAACTGTAGTACTCATGTTCGCTTCCTTATTGATTATTATTGAATTATTGATTGAATTCTAAATTAGAGAACTGTATACTGATATTGCGTAAAGCCCTTATCTTCCAATCCCTTTCTTCCGCAGGAGAAAGGGAGCAAAAAATCCATATTATTTTATTGTTCGCCTCTCCCTCGGAAGAGGGCTAGGGGTGAGGGATTTACAGACTTCCACTTAATATCAGTTATTCTTTGCTAAGCATCGTAACCAAACCACTGCACAGATAGCTGATTATCTCCTATAAGTACGACCGAAGCAGCCCAAGCCGATCGTTTAGCCTTGAATTCATAAAGCACATCAGTTTTGATTTCAGCATCAGTCTTTTGTGCGATAAGATTTTCGTGCGATAAGAGTTGGCATATTATTTTTCGTAACGTTTTAATCAGTTTATATTCACTAGCATCTCATCATGATGTTTGAGATCGTGTACGTTTAACATATAAGTTGTATGAATTGTATGAAATGAGTTCAACTCTTTACGTGTCCAAAAGAGAGTGATTGATGACGATACAAATTGCCAGAGTCATGATGCCATAGCAAATTAATACTCTAAATCGCGTTTAGCTAAAGCTTGAATTTCAGTTCGTAGGGCGGCAATTTCTACTTGCAATGCTTGAATGGATTTTGTACCTGCAAGTTCGGCTTCATCACTTTCGGCATCCTGACCAACAAAGAATGTCGCTAATATCGCTGTCGCATATCCACATAAAGCGATCGCATATACCGCTAATAAAAAACACAGCACCCGTCCTTCCCCAGTTTTGGGAAAGTAATCCGAGCCGATTGTGGTCATTATCATCGCTGTCCACCATAGCGCTGTACCATAATCGGCAATGCCAACTGCTCCACTAGGAAGCTTGCGCTCAAATGTATAGATTCCCGCAGCACCAGCTAAGGCGACAATCACCGTTAGAGAAAACACATAGCCAATTCCTCGACGTTCCATACTAGCAGCAAGCAAGCGCATTCCTCTATTCGTTCTAGTCATGATTCCCAACAATTGCAAACCTCTCACGGCATGAACTGATTGCAAAGATTGAAGGATTGGCACAATCCGCAAAGTTCCTAGCGCAGGAATGATTAGAGAGAAAGCGATTAGCCAATTGTGATTGAGGTAAAAAAGTTTGTGCGGCGCAAGCAAGAACTTTAGGCAGAAATCTAAAATGAAAACGATCCAAATGGTAATGCCTATCGTCTCTAAAAGAGTGTTCAGCCCCCAAACTAGCTCAACTATCAGCAGTCCTAACCAAGCAAAACTCAGCACTAGCATCGGCATCTCTAACCAACTTTCCCACTGTTGTAGGAGTTCGTAACGTTCTCGATCTATGGCTAGTTCGGGTGTTGGTTCGGTTGGTGTTTTTGGTGCTGATTTTGGATATCTCATATGGTTGGTTGGGACTGATGTGCTTTGAGTCTTGCCCGCAGTTGAGCGAGTTCCTGAGCCATATCTAGCACGATCGCCGCTCCAACTAAATTTAGCCCCAAGTCCTGACGCAAGCGTTGAATTTGAGCAATTCGGGTAATTTCGCGAGAATGTAACATTGTTCCATTTGGTTCGATTACACCTAACTCGACATAAACCTGTACAACTGTAATTGAAGTCTCCGTTATGGATGCAGCATATTCAAAGGTGTAAAGTTGTTCGCCTTCGAGGGAAACTACCATCGTTGAGAGACTTGATGAATGG
>JAYVVP010000002.1:0-2393 GCA_043786935.1 Pseudanabaena sp.
TAAAGTTGCGCCCAACCAAACTGCGGGGTGAAAGTTCTGAAGGGATGATTTGTTCACTTGCCGAGATTGGCTTAGCGAAAGAATCAAGTGGCATTCATGAGTTTTCTGAAAGTGTGACTGTCGGGAGCGATGTCCGTCCTTTATTGGGATTAGATGATGCGATCCTTGATGTGACTTCGACAGCAAATCGTGCTGACGCTCTAAGTATGGTGGGTATTGCCCGTGAAGTAGCAGCTTTACTAGGTAAAGAAGTGCGTTTACCTCTAGCAACTCAAGATTTTCAGCCGAAAACAGCCAATTGGGTCACCGTGGAAGATTCTAAATCTTGCCCTGCCTATGTAGGTACACTAATTAAAAATGTGCAGGTTTCGCGATCGCCTGAATGGTTACAGCGGCGAGTCGAAGCGGCGGGAATGCGCTCGATCAATAATATTGTCGATATTACTAATTACATTTTGCTGGAATGGGGACAGCCACTCCATGCTTTTGATGCGGATACTTTAGAAGATAATCTCAACATCGGCGTGCGCTTTGCCAAGGCTGGTGAAAAAATCAAAACCCTTGACGATGTAGAACGTAATCTCACCACCCAAAATTTCTTGATTACATCAGGCGACAAGCCGATCGCGATCGCAGGTGTAATGGGCGGAGTTGAGACCGAAGTTTCTGACCAAACTAAAAATATTGTTTTAGAAGCGGCTCTATTTACGCAAGTCACGACTAGGCGATCGGCACGTGCTCAAGGTTTACGCACCGAAGCATCGGCTCGTTATGAGCGCGGTGTTAATCAAGCAGCGATCGAGTCGGCTTGTGCTAAAGCGGTGCAGATGATTGTCGAAATTACGGGCGGCGAAGTGGTTGAGCAAAGCATCGTTGATTCACGCTCTCAAGAAGTTCGCATCATTGACTTACGCTTGACTAAAGTTTGGCAAATATTGGGTGAAGTTGAGCGCGAAGAAGAAGAAGGTGTGTTGCCCTTACTTTCAGAAGCGGAAGTTGAGCAAACCTTGCGTGTATTGTCATTTGAGCTAGAGCGTCAACCAATCGAGGAAGGAAGCTATGCAACTTGGAAAGTCACAGTACCTCCCTATCGCTATGCTGACATAGATCGCGAAATCGATCTAGTCGAAGAGATCGCACGGATTTATGGCTACGATAAATTTGTGGAAACTTTACCTGCTAGAACTGAGTTTGGATTTCTCTCAGCCGATCAAGAAGGTTGTCGGATGATTCGGGCAGCTTTTCGAGCGGTGGGCTTGACAGAAGTAATGCATATGTCTTTATGTAGTCCCACCGATTCTAGTCAAGTAAAAATCACTAATCCTGTCGCGATCGAGTATGGAGCGCTCAGAGGTGACTTGCTTACTAATTTGATTGAAGCTAGTGCTTTTAATATTAATCAAGGTAATGGAATCCTCAATGGATTTGAAATTGGTCGTGTGTTCTGGCTAGATGAAGCGGGCAGCGATGAAACCGATCGCATTGGTGGCATTTTCGGCGGCGATCCAACTGTTGGTACTTGGCAGCACAACTCAAAGCCAATGGATTTCTATGAAGCCAAAGGTTTGCTAGATTCAGTTTTCCATAATCTCTGCGTTACCGTAGAATACCAACCCGATCAAAAAGACACGCGGTTGCATCCTGGTCGCACAGCGTCGCTATGGATTTCGGGTGAGCGACTTGGCACATTTGGACAGTTACATCCTCAGCTACGCGCCGAGAAAGAACTGCCTGATGAAATTTATGCTTTTGAGCTAGATTTCTACACGTTGCTGGATGCAATGATGAAAAAGTCGATTCCTGTTTTTCAACCTTTCTCTACTTATCCGACCAGCGATCGCGATATTGCCTTCTTCGCGCCCCTCAAATTTACAGTTGCTGATATTCAGCGCTCGATCACCCATGTTGGCGGCAAGCTTTTAGATTCTGTGACTCTTTTTGATCAATACATTGGCAAAGGCGTTCCTGAAGGTTCGCGCAGTCTTGCATTTCGGTTAGTTTATCGAGCAAGCGATCGCACCTTAACCGACGCCGATATTAATCCCGTGCATCAAAAAGTACGAGATTTGCTAGAAGAGAAGTTCCAAGCAACACTCAGAAGTTAACTGAGAAGTTAGTATTTTGTGAGAGCGATCGCTGGATGAGGCGATCGCTAGTTTATATAGCTAATTTCAACTATTTCAACTATTTTGAATTGTATTCACGACTCGGCGACGGGTTTCGAGGATTTGACTGATTTCGCGGGCAAAGTTGGGCTGGCGATCAATCATTTGATTTACTTCTGAAGCAGAAATCAGGCAATGGTTCCGCGTAATGAGTAAGAAAAAGCATTGCAATATATGCCGTATGAAGTTAGTAGTAAAAGATAAACTTTGGTTAAAAATACCAGTGTA
>JAYVVP010000003.1:0-17953 GCA_043786935.1 Pseudanabaena sp.
CTCCCTTCCCACCCATAAATTAGACATATATTAGAACCCAGAAGACTGGAAAGTCGGCTTTTCAAGTGTCTAGTTTTTCACTGGGAAGGGAGTAAGAACAGCAATTCCCATTATGACTTTTGATTTGACTAAGCCGTCAAGTCCTGAACGAAGGCATAGGCTTCAAAGATCGCTATTACGGCTATTCGCAATGGCTGTTGTTAGATTCAAGCCAAAATTCTCATAATGAGAATTGCTGGCGTTTTATGCACTGCATATTGAGCGCGATCACCAAAGTTTCTAAAACTTGCTTGCCAATCAACTTGATCGCGTTTAGCACTACTTTGCGCCGATCTCAAACTACTAAAAGCTCGACTCTGTGTCGCGTTAAGACTTTGATTGATACTAAATCCGACCCACGCAGGTGAAACGATCGCCCCCAATATTCCAACCAAAGCTAAAACTACCAAAATCTCCAACAAAGTAAACCCCAACGAGCGATCGCACCGCCGATACAGATCCCTTTTCATGATCCCCGATATAACACCATAAATTTTTTAATGAAGCTTTAGATAAGTAACCTAATTGGAACGAATCTATACATTTTTAAAGATATAGCAATCAATACAAACAGCAAAAAAAGTATCTTTCGGGTCTTGCTTTTTTGCTAATTCTGTACTTCATTAGACTGGCAAATGCTATATTAAATTTCCTAGAGCAAGCTTTGTATTTGTGTACTAAATCTAAGCCTTTAAGTACAATGACATTTATAAATATCGCTCTGACATTAAAAGATCTCCCTGTACCACCAGAAGGCAAGACAGGCTGGCCATGGACAAAACAATCAGAGCCTTTGCCAGATAAAACGCCCTGCGGATCAGATTGGCCAAAAATTAGTATTGTTACTCCTAGTTACAATCAGAGTCAGTTTATAGAAGAAACGATTAGATCGGTTTTATTGCAAGGTTATCCTAACATTGAGTACATCATTATCGATGGAGGTAGCACCGACAATACAATAGAAGTAATTAAAAAGTATCAGCAGTACATAGCTTATTGGGTGAGCGAACCTGATAATGGACAATCTCATGCTCTTAACAAAGGTTTTATTCGAGCAACTGGCTCCTTAATTGGTTGGCAAAATTCTGATGATTTCTACTATCCAATGGCTTTTCAGTATGCCGCTAAGGCACTACAAGATCATGCAGAGTATGATGTTTTCTACGGATCTAGAAATTATTTAAACTTAAATGGGGATGGTAAAGTAACTAACGATATTCACATGTCTTCGTTTAATCTAGAAGAAATGATTCCAAATGCAAATATATCAAACCAATCATTGTTTTTTAAGAAGCACATTTTCCAAGATGGTAATTTTGTAGATACAACATTTGAGCATTGTATGGATCATGAATTTTTTTGGAGGCTGATATTTAAAGGATATAGATTTGTTTTTGTCCCAGAAATTTGCGGTTCTTATCGTCTACAGCCAGAGTGTAAGGGTAACCAGTCAGATAATAGGTGGTTAGTTGATACCGTAAAGATATGTAAAACTGTTTATAAAAATACTGAACTGTCCCCTAGTGTTAGAAAAAAAGCTTGGCAGTTTTTGCGCGGGACTTGTTTAGACAACTACGGAAAGTTAAGATTAGAATTATTTCGTGAAAGTCTATACGATCTAATATCTCTTAGTGGTATTACATCTCTCGATATAGAATTAATTGCCAAATACTTAATTTCTTTTATCGGTAATAAAAATTTAGCTTTTCTCAGGAAGTTTAAAAAATATTATCAAAAGCATAATTAAAACAATTTATTTAATTTCATTGAAAACAAGAAACCTATAGATTGACGGTAAAAATGAAGCACAATAAAGCCATTGTTACTTTAGTCATTGGGCAGCAATACCAACAACGATGGAATACTATATGCGCTAACAACTGGCAGTATTATGCAGATAAACATGGTTATGACTTAATTTGTATAGATAAACCGCTTGACAACTCTGCTCGCGCCCAAAGTAGATCGCCAGCTTGGCAAAAATGCTTAATCCTAGGTGAAGAAAGTGTTAAAAAATATGATAGGGTCGTTTGGATGGATTCTGATATTCTCATTAACACCAATTCTCTCTGCGTAGTATCTCAAGTTCCATATCAACATAAGATTGGTGCTGTAGAAATGTTTTCGGGGCCACTTAGCGAATGCTTCCCAAAAAACTCAGAACAAACTGAACTGTTAGTAGATAGAGTTAAACAGTATTGGGGTTGGTCGTTTAGGACAGGAAAAGAGTGGTATGCACGGTCTGGATTACTAGCTGATTTTGATAATGTAGTTCAGACAGGACTGATGGTTTTATCACCCAAGTATCATCGTGAAATTTTAGAGCATACTTACAACAACTATGAACAGCAAAAAGAGGCAAGCTATGAAATGGAAAGTTTATCTTATGAACTAGTTAAAACTGATTCAGTTTATTGGTTAGATTATAAATTTAATCGATTGTGGATTGAATGTATGTTGAGAGATTATCCTTTTTTGCTTCCAACCTCAAAACCTGAATTAAAGATTATCAGAGGATGGAAACGGCTAATAAGGGGGCATTTTCAAAAACCTGATAGCAGAATTACTAAATATTGCTTATCTGCTGCATTATCAAACAATTATTTTCTTCACTTTGCTGGTACTGCCCAATTCATGGGATGGTTTGATACTAATCTCAATACTTGGATTGATTTACGGGGAAGGTCTTAAATTATACTTTGGAGTTTAAAAACAAATGTTTCCTAAAAATGTTGAAAAAGTCTTGTCAGAAATTAAACCTAATGATGTTGTCCTTGATGTGGGTGGTTGGGCTTGTCCATTTAATCGTGCTAATTGGATAATTGATTCTGGCTCATACGAAACTAGGGGATATTATGAAAAAATTGGGCTGCCAAAATCTCAAGGAGGAGAGAAAGAGTATTTCTCAAAAGAAACATGGATTGAGAGAGATTTTTGTGATAGGGAACCTTGGTCGTTTGAAGATAAATTTTTTGATTTTTCTATCTGCTCACACACATTAGAAGATATAAGAGATCCACTATACGTCTGCTCTGAATTAATCAGAGTTTCTAAAAGAGGCTATATAGAAGTTCCTTCAAGATTGATTGAGAGTTGTCGAGGAGTTGAGTCAGATTCAATAGTTGGTTTATCGCATCATAGATGGTTAGTGGATATTATTGATAATCACATTCAATTCACAATGAAGTATCACATCATACATGGTGATGTACTTTTGTCTTTCCCCTCCAAGTTCGTCAAAACAATAGATCCAGATAAAACAATTTCTTATCTATTTTGGGATAATGAGTTTTCTTTCGCTGAAACTCGCTTGGACGGAGTAGAGAATATATACCAGGAATTATACGGTTTTGTAAAAAGCCATTACACCATTCCAGTTTCTGTGTTGACGCTAGACAAAATAAATAAATTTGCTAACAGAGTTTCCAAAGGTGTTAAACGTAGGTTGGTTTTTTAGGCTCTTGCTTTTCCTTCTAAAAAACAATAAGCACTAAGTATGTATGACAATATTATCAGTTGGATGTGGTCGCAGATCACCAGAGTCTGATTTGGTTAGACTTGATATATCACAAGAAGTAGAGCCTGATGTAGTTTGGGATTTAGATCAGATTCCTTATCCCTTTTCTGATTCTACCTTTTCGGAAATTGAGTGCTGGGATGTCATTGAACATTTAAGTAACATCCCAAAATCCTTAGAAGAATTTCATCGAATTCTTGCTTCAGAGGGAGTATTAAAAATAACAACACCACATTTTTCTTGCGCTAATTCGTATGTGGATCCAACTCATAAATGGCATTTAAGCTATTTCTCGTTTGACTACTTTTCTAATGGTCATAGTTTGTCATATTACTCCCAAGCTAGGTATAAGATTAAAACCCGCCATATTCAATTTCAGGGAGGAAGGATTAATCGATCTATTATCAGTAGATTAGCTAATAGATTCCCAAAAAGCTATGAACAAAGGTTTGCTTGGATATTTCCTGCGTGGTATCTTTACCTTGAACTAGAGGCTATTAAATAAAATAAGTTAAGCTTATGAAAGTCGTGCACATTACTCCGACTTATTTTGACGAATCATCAATTATTGGTGGTGGCGAGCGATATCCTACTGAGTTAGCCTTGTGGATGGCAAAGTCAGTTGATACTACTCTCGTTAGCTTTTCTTCTAAGCGAAAATCTTACAAACAAGGCGATCTTAAAATTGAGATTTATCTAGTTAAGCATTTAATTCATGGAAATAAAATCAATCCTCTAAGCTTTCGTTATCTAGAATCAACTTTCCAAGCTGATATAGTACACGTACACCATATTAATACTTTGGTTTCTGACATGGCTTGCATGACAGCTTCTTTGCTAGGTAAAGAGGTATTTGTTACTGATTATGGTGGTGGTGGTAGTTTGGTATTGAATCAAAAACTACCAGTATTTAAAGGATATAAAAAGGCTATTACTTATTCTCGTTATGGGCTAGATTTTCTTCCTGTTGAACTTCAGAAAAAATCAGTTTTGATTAAAGGCGGGATTGATACAGATAAATTTTGTCCTGAACCATCTTTAACAAAGGACAAAAAAATTTTGTATGTTGGTAGAATATTGCCCCACAAAGGTATAAATTATTTAATAGACGGATTTCGGCTTTTAAATCGACCAGATTATAAGCTCAAGGTTGTTGGTAAAGTCTACAGCGAGAAATTTTATCAAGATTTAAAAAATCTGGCAGAGGGACTAAATGTAGAATTCGTGCATAATGCTGATGACTTAAAGTTACTAAATGAGTATCGTACATCTATTGCAACGGTGCTGCCATCCGTACATACTAATTGCTACGGAGATTATACCCCCGTACCAGAATTAATGGGTTTTACCTTGTTAGAATCGCAAGCCTGTGGGACTCCTGTAATTTGTACAGATGCAGGGGCGATGCATGAGTTTGTTGATGATGGTAAAACAGGATTTGTTGTTAAACAAAATTCAGCTGAGTCTATCTCTGCTGCTTTAAGTAAACTGATTAACTTATCTCCATTAGAATATACGGAATATCAAATCCGTTGTCGTGAGTGGATAGAACCACTCAGTTGGTTAACAATAGTTCAAAAATATTTAGAAATTTATCAAGACCATCATTAATCATTTTTTAGTTATTTTATAAGGAGGTATTCATTGCGACCAATTCGTATATTAATAGCTACCCATTCTCCTATCTCTGCTAAATTTGGTGCTGGTCAAATGGCTATCAATTTAGCAGAAGCATTCAGAAGACAAGGACATGATGTTACTGTGTGGTCTCCACACCCAATGCCTAACATGGCAAGATGGTGGCAAAGATTAGAAGGTTTAAAGTTGATGCGAGCAAGGCTAGATGAATTTATTGATGATCAAGAACCTTTTGATGTGATTGATTGTTTTGGGGTACTAATCACTACTAAAGTTGCTCAATCATCTTTAGTAGTAGCTCGTAGCGTTCAACCCGATATTTTATACATAGCACTAGGTTTATTCAATTCACAAGATAATGGATTGAAAAAGATAGCTCTTTTCCCATTTAATTGTCTTTACGGATTAGCTCATATTTGTTTATTGCTACAAGGATGGGCAAGAGCAACTTATATTCTTTGTCTTGGTAGTTTAGAATTAGAATGGATGAAGAAATGGTTTCCTTGGTGGAGGAATAAACTGTTTTTCTATCTTAATGCTATTTCAAAAGAAGAGCAATTAGAACTTGCTAAAATACGCTTGAATCGTACACAACAAGATCGGGAGAGAATTAGATTTCTATGGATTGGGCGCTGGGACACACATAAAGGTATTAAGAGACTGGTTGAGTTTATAGCTCAAAGATCGGCTTCGCATACTCAAAATACTTTTACAATTGCGGGATGCGGTAGTAATGCTGAAAAAGATTTTCTACCCGAACTAATTAAATTGGGCAAATTAAAAATTATTCCTTCATTTGAGAGAAGTGAACTTTATTCATTACTTGCTGACCATGATGTCGGTCTGTTTACTAGTAAGGTTGAGGGATGGGGATTAATTTTAAATGAGATGCTAGAGTCAGGGATGCCTGTGTTTGCAACGCAATCAGGTGGTGTAATTGATTTAGAGCTTTTCTTTGATACGCTAATGCCTTTTCCCCCTCCCAATCAATTCACATCTAACTTTCTTGAAAGTTCTCAAAAGCTAGAAGATTATTATATTTCTTGCAGTTGGGACAAAATAGCTGATATTTACATAGGGAAAGTAGTCGGAAATGGCTTAAGAGAGGTACAAATGAAGTTTGAGTCTCTCCCAAACTTTAAAAATATATAATTGCTATATTTATTGATATTGATTATTAAACTAGATTCTAGCGATAATTCCAAATAAGTTTGAGCATAATAATCATGAAAAAACTTGTCTATCAAGACAACTGGCATACTACCTGGAAGTATAGCTACCCATATGACTTACTAGAAATCTATGAATCTTTGAATACTCTTGGATATGCTTACGCTTACAGAAATAGACGAAAACAGACGTTAGAATTGATTCAGAAAGTGGCAAAATCTGGAGCAAAAATTTTGGATGTTGCGGCAGCCCAAGGGAATTTTACGTTGTCATTAGCAGAACTGGGATATGAAGTTACTTGGAATGACTTGCGCGAAGAGTTAATTGATTACGTCAAGTTAAAGTGGGAATCTGGCATTGTTCACTATGCGCCAGGAAATATTTTTGATCTTAACTTCGATAATCAATTTGATGTAGTTTTAATTGCCGAAGTAATTGAACATGTTGCTCATCCTGATGACTTTTTGAAAAATATTGCTAAGATGCTTAAACCAAATGGATATATCGTATTAAGCACGCCTAATGGAGGTTACTTCAAAAATGATTTACCTAGATTCTCTGAATGCTCCAATCCAAGTCAATATGAAGCAATCCAATTTCAGCCAAACTCAGATGGACATATTTTTTTACTGCACTTAGATGAAATAGAATATCTAGCTCATCAAGCAGGATTTGTCGTTAATGAAACTAGGTTAGTTACTAATCCATTAACTAATGGTCATATTAAGCTCCATCATCTATTAAAACTATTACCCAAATCTTGGGTTGAGGCTTTTGAAACATTCACTTGTTCCCTGCCTTTTGCTTTGAAGCGTAAATTGCATACAACTACTGTTGCTTTATTAACTCATACTAATAAGCAATAGATTATGAGTTATTTGTCTACCATCATCTCCATTGTACCTCGACTACCTCCCTCAATTGATGGCGTTGGTGATTATGCTTTAAACTTAGCACGTCAACTTCGTAAGGACTTTAATATTCAAACTCATTTTATTGTTGGGAATCCAACATGGATTGGGTCTTTAGAGATTGAAGGCTTTCCTGTAAGTCAAATTACGGATAGCTCTGCTAATAAGTTAGTTGAACTATTAAGCGATCTCTACTCCCCAGTTTTGTTACATTATGTAGGTTATGGCTATGCAAAGCGGGGTTGTCCAGCTTGGTTAGTTGACGGTTTACAGCAGTGGAAAAGTTTATATCTTCAGCGATCGCTTGTTACTATGTTTCATGAGATCTCTGCTTCTAGCAACCGACCTTGGGAAAGCTCTTTTTGGTTATCATCTCTGCAAAGAAACTTAGCAACTCGCCTAGCAAGATTAAGCGATCAACGCATCACAAGTTGCCAAAGCTTCGGTCGAATTTTAGATAGGCTAGCCCCAAAAAAAATGTTTTCAACTATTTGTCTACCAGTATTTTCTAATGTTGGTGAATTAGATAATGTTCCGCCATTATTTAATCGCTCTAAAAGATTGGTAACTTTTGGTCATAAAAATAGCAGAACGCAAATTTACCGCGATTATTTACCACATTTACAACGAATTTGCGAAAGTTTAAATATAGAAGAAATTTGTGACATTGGCAATCCAACTGGATTAACTCCATCATGTATTAAATCTGTGCCAATTATAGAAAAAGGAATAGTAGAATCATCTGAAATTAGTAATATATTAAAAGATTCTCTTGTTGGCTTTCAAATATTTCCTCCACCTCATCATCTTGCAAAATCAACTATTTTTGCCGCCTATTGTACTTATGGCTTGATTCCTTGTATGATTTCTGCGAATTCGACATCCGTAGATGGTACAGAATGTGGACAAAATTATTTCTCAACAGCCAATATGCATCTTGAGTTATCTTTTAATTTAGGTCAAGAAATATCTCACAATGCCCATGTTTGGTATCAAAGTCATAGTTTGCCTGTACAGGCAAAAATTTTTCTGGAAAACCTAGCCTCCCCCAGAGCAATTAAACTTCTATAGTCTTCTCCGAAATTACTACAACACAACGAAACCAAAATGACTATTAATTTTTCGGGCATTACCAATCAAAACATCTTAGGTAAAATATTAAGATTGCCTTTGCAACTGATTCCTCCAAAAACAGTATTACCAATTTTACAAGGAAAACTTAGAGGTAAGAAGTGGATTGTAGGATCAGGTCAGCATGGTTATTGGTTGGGAAGCTATGAGTATGAAAAACAACTTCTCTTTCAGCAAATAATCAAAGAGGGAAGTGTAGTATACGATTTGGGTGCTAATAGCGGGTTCTATACAATCCTAGCATCCGTTTTAGTAGGGGATTTTGGTAAAGTAGTCGCCTTTGAACCCCATCCACGAAATTTAAGTTACTTGGGAGAACATTTACGGTCTAATCATATTCAAAATACAATAGTGATTGATGCTGCCGTTTCAGATTGTACTGGCTTTATTCAATTTAATGGTGATGGATTTATTGGACATATTTCGGATCAAGGAGAGTTACAAGTAAAGACCATTTCCTTAGATGAGTTGATTGATACCAATCAGATTCCTCCACCAAATTTCCTCAAAATTGATATAGAAGGTGCAGAAATGTTGGCTCTTTGTGGAGCAAAATCTATGTTAATTAAAATACACCCCACAATTTTGTTAGCAACTCACGGAAACGAAGTTCACAGAGATTGCTGTCAATTTCTGGATTCCTTAGGGTATTCCATACAGTCAGTATATGGGAATAATGTCAAAGAAACCAACGAGATAGTTGCTTATTTTAACAATTGATTAAGCACGTTTTTATGTATCCAAGAATATTAATTACTATGATTTCCGAAAAGTATAAAGTCCTGATTGTTGCATCACATCCAGTGCAATACTCATCACCGATTTTCAGGCTCATGGCAAAACATGAGAGGCTTGACATAAAAGTTGCCTATTGTAGTATGCACGGTATAGAGTCTGGTTTTGATGCTGGTTTCGGAGTAGAATTTGTTTGGGATATTCCGTTGCTAGATGGATATACTTGGGTTGCTGTCAAAAACGATTCATCACAACCCCGATTAGGTAAATTTTGGGGTCTGATCAATATTGGGATATGGGAGATCATAAATCAGAATAATTTTGATGCTGTTATCGTTTTTACAGGATATGCTTATGCCACCTTCTGGATAGCGGCATTAGCTACAAAGTTAAGTAAAAAAGCATTTGTTTTCAGCACAGATAGTAGCTCTTTGAATCCACGAAATAGCTCAAAAGTAAAACTCTGGTTAAAAAAGCTTTTACTACCATTTATATTCAGCCTTGCTGACATTGTAATTGTCTCATCAACCATTGGAAAAAAGGTGGTAGCCAGTCTGGGAATTGCAGAACAGAAGATTACAATAACTCCATTTTCTGTCGATAACAACTGGTGGATATCTCAAGCTAATCAGGTCGATGTTAAGAAAACGCGTAATCAATGGAACATTCCTGAAAGTAGCAATGTTTTGCTGTTTTGTGCAAAGCTTCAGGCATGGAAGCGACCCCAAGATGCTCTAGAAGCTTTTTCTCAAGCTAATGTGCAAAACAGTTTTCTAGTGTTTGCGGGTGATGGAGTTATGAGAAAGGAACTTGAATCTAAATCCGAAGCATTAGGAATTAAAGATAAGGTTAGATTTTTAGGTTTTGTTAATCAATCTAAACTGCCCTCGGTTTACCGTTCTGCTAACTTATTCATTTTACCCTCTGAATATGAACCTTTTGGAGTAGTTGTTAATGAGGCGATGCTTTGTGGTTGTCCTGCGATTGTGAGTGATAAAGTTGGTGCGGGTTATGATTTAATTCGACATGGTGAAAACGGATTCATTTACCCATGTGGTGATATAGATGCTTTAGTAAAAATATTACAAGTTAATCTTTCTAATGTGGAGAGATCGAAGGCTGTGGGTATTGCTGCTACTGAGCGTATGCGTTCTTGGTCACCAGAAGAAAATGTAGAGGCGATCGTCCAGTCACTAAACACTTTGTCACTAAAAACAATAGATAACTCACCACTAACAAAAGCAAATGATTAGAAAAACAGCAGTTCAGGTACTGATGGAATAAAAGCAGGTGAACATTATTGGGTTCTGAATGAAGATAAGTTAAAAGATGTAAAAATGTGGGAAGTGATAGCCAATAATGCTCATTCTTGGTATTCTGCCAACGATTTATCAGCTCAATCCACAGTCTTTTTTGATATATTGAATCATTCTTGTAAATAGTAATTTTTTGTACCACAATTTATTCGCAAAAAGTAATGCCTAAAACGAAACTATTGGAAAGGACTATCGGTGAGCTTCATGAAAACCTGCTTAATTTCGTGTCTGATATTGAATTTAATGCGCCTGTTCTAGATATCGGCTGTGGGACTGGTGCTTGGCTGGATCGATTAGCGGATAATGGATTTACCAATTTACATGGTATTGATTTGGACATCAATCAATTTGGTTCTGAGAAGGCAACTTGTTCAAGAGCAAACTTGGATTACGATAATTTAGGATTGGGAGAAAGAAAATTTAGTTTGATTACATCAATTGAATTGATAGAGCATTTAGAAAATCTAGGGCGTATTTTCAGTCATGTAGTCAAGCATTTGGATGATGATGGATATTTCTTGCTTACTACCCCAAATATACATTCGGTTAGTTGTAGGCTAAAGTTTTTAACTACTGGGAAACTAGCTTCATTTGACGAAAAGGGAGATCCAAAATTGATTATGTGAATTTATCTATGAAAATATTAATTTATTCACCTTCATTCTATCCAAACATAGGTGGATTAGAAACAATCATTGCCAATTTGGCTCACGAATTTACGACTCAAGGGCATGAAGTTAAGTTGATATCTCAAACTCCAGATATAGACTCTAAACAATTCCCCTTTGAAGTCGTTCGACGACCTCGTAAACAGCAATTATTAAAGCTTACGCAATGGTGTGAAGTCTATTTTCAAGGCTGTGTGAGTTTAAAAGGACTTTGGCCGCTTCTTTTTGTGCATCGCCCCTTAGTAATAACTCATCAGACTTGGTATCGCCGCAACGATGGCAGTGAGAGTTGGCAAGATTATCTCAAAAAACTTGTTACTCGCTTTGCAACTAATGTCTCGATTAGTCAGGCTATAGCTAAAGGACTACCTGTAACATCTACGATTATTCCTAATTCATATCGAGAAGATATATTCTATGAGATCCCAGAAATTCAATGCGATCGCGAGCTTGTATTTTTAGGGCGATTAGTTTCTGATAAAGGCGTTAATTTATTGCTTGACGCATTGGCTCAACTTAAGTCAAAGGGACTCACACCTCGGTTAACCATTATTGGTAGTGGTCCCGAAGAATTAAATTTACGTCAGCAAGTGAAAAGCTTAGAACTTATCGAGCAAGTAACTTTTGCTGGAGTGAAGCTTGAGCATGAACTAACTAAATTATTAAATGCTCATCAAGTTATGGTCATACCATCGCTTTGGGATGAGCCATTTGGCATTGTCGCTTTAGAAGGGCTTGCTTGTGGTTGTGTGATCGTTGGCTCACAGGGTGGTGGACTAAAAGATGCGATCGGCTCCTGTGGTATAACATTTCCTAATGGTAATTTACAGGCACTCACAGAAGCTTTAGTTAATCTTCTTCAAAATTCAGAACAGCTAGTTATCTATAAGGCTAATGCTCAAGAGCATCTCTTGCGACATCAAAAATCGGCGATCGCTGAAGCTTATTTACAAATCCTAGAAACAGCCATTAACTCTAGTCGATAATCAAAAAATTAGTAGAACTCCATGGAAATATTAGGTGGTTTGATATTTGCTTTGATGGTCATCTTTGGAGCATCCCAAAACTGGAAGCTTTCGATCAAAACAATTCTCGTAATTGTGATTGTCGAAGGTGGATTGCGGCGTTGGGCTTTCCCTGGGGCAAGAGACTTAATCTATTTTTTTAAAGATTTTATCCTGATTGGCAGTTATCTAGGATTTGCTAGCAGACCTCGACCAATGGTGGATCGATATCCATTTATCAAAGAACTAACAGGCTTAATAGCGATCATGTGTTGCGGTCAAGCTTTTAATCCGAGTTTAGGATCGCCAATTGTGGGATTATTGGGGATTAGAAGCTATTTGCTGTACATTCCTCTCATATGGATACTGCCACATCTATTTGACTCAGAGTCAGATCTACGCAATTTTTTACGCAACTATCTTTTACTAATATTCCCAGTTTGTATTTTAGGTGTCATTCAATTCTTTAGTCCCATCGACAGTCCTTTAAATGTTTATATTGCTAACGAAGAAGTCTTAGATATTGCTACGGTTGGTGAGTTTGCACGCATTACAGGAACTTTTTCCTATATAGCAGGACTTACAACTTATCTGTCGATTTGTTTTTCGTTGCTAATTGTTTTTATTACGCAAGAACGTACATTTAAGTGGCAAGCAATCTATAGCTTAGAGCTAGCACTTGTTGCAATCAATTCCTTTATGAGTGGCTCGCGAGGTGTCATTCTCTACGAGATTTTATTCATTATCAGCTACATTATTTGTCTATGTTTTACTCGACCAAAAGCTGCTTTAAATTTTATTACAAGTTTATTTGTACCTATAGCTGTATCGACTTTAATCGCCATAGTCTATTTTCAACCAGCGATCGAAGCTTTTTCCACTCGCGCCGAGAATTCTGGTGATTCAATAGAACAACGAATATTTGAAGGTTTTACTCAAGTGCTTGTCTATTCAGAAAACAGTATTGAAGGATATGGCACTGGAGCAACACAAGCAGGGGCAAACACGATTAGGAAACTGTTGAGCCTTCCACCTGGCGCATTATTGCCACCTAGCGAGGGTGAAACTGGTCGAGTGGTAATCGAGATCGGTTTATTGGGATTTTTCTTATGGTATGGGCTTAGAATAGTTCTTTTAATATCTTTAGGCTCCGTATTTCTGAGACTCAAACATCCATTTTATAAAGAGCTAGCATTAGCAATCTTTTTATTTCAACTAATCAATGTGACAGGACAGTTAATTACCAATCCGACTATGTTGGTCTATTTTTGGTTTTTTAGTGGTTTTATATATTTACTCCCTGCGCTCGAAGATAAAGAGATAGAGCAAATTAGATTTAACGAAGCCAAAAATAATGATTTACGTTTGACAAACTTATTGTCTGACAACCAAAAACCTAGCGATCGCGATATTTAACTCACTTTGGATAATGTCAAAAATCACCCTAATCCATCCTACTAGTAATCCCTTTGCCCGCAACGCCGCTTTAGCCATATCTGAAGTAGATATGCTTAGGGCTGTCGTTACTACGTTTGTTTATAGCCCTGATAGTTTTGACAACTATTTTGGGCGATTAATCAGGAGCGCATTACCAAAATTAGTTTCT
Organism: Pseudanabaena sp.; assembly: GCA_043786935.1. Taxonomy (GTDB): domain Bacteria; phylum Cyanobacteriota; class Cyanobacteriia; order Pseudanabaenales; family Pseudanabaenaceae; genus Pseudanabaena. Next base: position 13,736 of record JAYVVP010000003.1, read on the forward strand.
AAAATAGATAGCGAATTTGGCAGAAGGGCTTGGGTTGCTCCTAATGGAAGTCAGGTTTATGACTATCCTTGGCAAGAAATATTGCGTATATTTTTAGTGAAAACGGGGCTGGGTAAAAAGTTAGGTTTAACCGACAAAGATCTGGTTGATTTGATGGTGACTGCTTTCGATCGCCATGTTGCCAAACATCACTTAGAAAATATCGCTGCAATTTATGCTTACGAAGACGGGGCTGCCGATACATTTTTAGCGGCAAAAAAACGTGATATTTATTGCTTTTACGATTTGCCGATCGCTTTCCATCTGACTAGTTGTCGGATTCAGACTGAAGAAGCCAATCTATTTCCTGAATTAGCTTCAACAATGATGGCTGTGCAGGAACCTGAATGGAAGATCGAACATAAGAATCGTGAAGTGGAACTTGCCGATCATATTTTTGTGGCTTCTTCATTTACAGAGCGATCGCTACTAGATATTGGTGTTCCTAGCTCCAAAATTACAGTCATCCCTTATGGCGCACCAATTGAATATTTTCAACCACGCCCCAAACAAGACCAGATATTTAGAGCAATGTTTGCGGGTCAAGTGGGAACTCGTAAAGGTGTGCAGTACTTACTGCCAGCCTGGCAAGATCTTGATTTGCCCGAGTCTGAGTTATTGCTAGTTGGAGTCAACCAAATGCCTACTGATTGGTTAGCAAAATATAGCGATCGCGTGTGCTTGACTGGTTCAGTGCCTCATAGTAGTTTGAACGAATATTACAGCAGTGCTAATGTATTCGTCTTTCCCTCACTGGTTGAAGGTTTTGGACTTGTACTACTAGAAGCAATGGCTTGCGGGCTACCAATTATTACAACCCCAAATACGGCTGGTTCCGATATTATTACCGATGGGGTTGAAGGATTTATTGTGCCGATTCGAGATATAGAGGCTCTTAAGACAAAACTAGAATGGTGTTACCGACATCCGCAAGAACTCGCAGAAATGGGAATAGCCGCGCGAAAAAGAGCAGAGCAATTGACGTGGGCAAACTATCGGCAAAAACTTGCAATGGTAATTAAGCAAAAACTTGAGCTTTCTTAAGTTAAAATTGAGTTGCATTTTGGCAGAAAAGAAATTGAATTGATTAAACAAGTGCCAAAGAAAGCAGTGATTTGTGGTGTTTCAGGACAGGATGGGGCTTATCTTGCCCAACTTTTGCTAAGTAAAGGTTATGAAGTATATGGAACTTCTCGTGATGCCCAAATCTCAGCTTTACAAAATTTGCACTATCTGGGAATTCGCGATCGCATTAAATCTTTATCGATGTCTCTTACTGACTTTCGTAGCGTGCTTCAAGTTTTAAGTCAAGTCCAGCCTGATGAAGTATATAACTTGGCTGGACAAAGTTCAGTAGGTTTGTCGTTTGATCAGCCTGTCGAGACATTAGAAAGTATTGCCACAGGAACGCTGAACCTGCTTGAATCAATCCGCTTTCTTGGTAGACCAATCAAATTTTATAATGCTGGCTCTAGCGAGTGTTTTGGTGATACTCGTGGGTTACCTGCGGATGAAGATACACCCTTTCGTCCTCGAAGCCCCTACGCAGTAGCAAAATCTGCCGCTTTTTGGGAGGTGGCAAATTATCGTGAAGCGTATAACCTATTTGCTTGCTCTGGTATTCTGTTTAATCACGAGTCTCCATTGCGTCCTGAACGTTTTGTTACGCAAAAAATTATCGCCACTGCCTGCCGTATTGCAAACGGACAGAAGGAAAAACTTGTACTGGGTAATATTGATATCCAAAGAGATTGGGGATGGGCTCCTGACTATGTAAAAGCAATGTACCAAATGCTTCAGCAAGATACCCCTGATGATTTTGTTATTGCTACGGGCACTACAATTAGCCTATCTAATTTCATCGCTGAAGCTTTTGAAGTACTGGGGCTAGATTGGCAGGATCATGTAGTTTCCGATCCGTCTTTTTGCCGACCAACTGACATTTCAATAAGTTGTGCAAATCCTAATAAAGCTCGTGAAAAGATGGGTTGGATTGCTCAAACTAAGGTGCAAACAGTCGTTCACTCAATGGTCGAAGCAATGCAGAAAAAATTAGCCACTATTTAAAAATGTATGTCTAAAGTTCCTAAAATCCATGTTTGGATGCCTGACATTTTTCAATTTAAAGGAGGTATTCAGGTGTATGGAGCTTTTTTTATCCAAGCTTTAGAGCAGATTTTACCGAATAGCGATCGCCATATATTTCTGAAAAATGACGCTAAAGCTACAGATGATTTACAGTTTAATCCTCGAACTCAGTTCAGCTTTGCTGGAAAGTGGAAATCATCTTTTCTGTATACACCTATATTTGCACTTCAAGTTTTTTTGGCGGCTTTACTAAAACGTCCCGACCTGATTATTTGTGGACACATCAATTTTTCACCCCTTGCTTTACGCATCTTTAATTTGTTGAAAATCCCTTACTGGGTAGTTGTGCACGGTATTGATGCATGGGATATCAAAGATGCATCTAAAATAAGCGCCTTGAGAGCAGCACAAAGGATTATTTCGGTAAGTGAATATACGAGCGCGCGCATTACAGCAGAACATAAAATTTCACCTGAGAGCATTTTTCGGATACCGAACACCTTTAATGCTAGTCAATTTGTCATTCAGCCCAAACCGCAATATTTATTAGATCGTTATCAATTTAAGTCCGATCAGCCCATCATCCTAACTGTAACTAGATTGGCTAGTGGCGATCGCTACAAAGGCTACGATCAAATCATTCAATCTTTGCCAGCAATTCGTCGTCAGATTCCCAATATTCATTACCTGCTAGTAGGTAATGGGGATGATCGAGAGCGGATAGAGGCTATGGTAAAGACCACTGATGTAGGCGATTGTGTAACCCTTGCAGGTTTTGTGTCCGATAACGAACTCGCAGATTACTATAACCTGTGTGATGTGTTTGCTATGCCTAGCAAAGGAGAAGGCTTTGGTATAGTTTACTTAGAAGCACTAGCTTGCGGTAAGCCCACAATTGGAGGGAATCAGGATGGGGCGATCGACGCTCTATGTCATGGCGAACTAGGTGTTTTGATAAATCCTGATGATGTGGAAGAGCTTGGTGAAACTATTATCCAAATCTTGCAAGGTAAATATTCCCTACCTATTCTTTATCAACCAGAGATGCTGAGACAAAAAGTAATTCAAATCTATGGTTTTGATCGATTTAAACAAACTCTTTCCCAACTTTTCACCAATCAGTTCTAGACATCTAAAAATTTATAGTCAATATCTATAAGATTAAGGATCGCTCCAGCGATCGTCTGATTTAATTAGAGCGATTAATTGTTCTACGCCTTCCGCTTCAGGTACGCGCTTGATTTCTTCTTTGCCACGATAAAGCGAGATAGTGCCGGGGATTTTGCCGACATAGCCATAGTCGGCATCTGCCATTTCGCCAGGACCATTAACGATACAACCCATTACGGCAATATCGAGACCAACGAGGTGCTTAGTGGCTTCACGAACTTTGTGTAAGACTTCTTCAAGGTTAAATAAGGTGCGACCGCAGGATGGACAGGCGACATATTCCACCATCGTTTTGCGAAGTCCGAGAGATTGGAGAATGCTGTAACAGACAGGAATCTCTTTTTCGGGAGCCTCGGTAAGAGACACGCGGATAGTGTCGCCAATCCCTTGCGTAAGTAATGTGGCTATGCCTGCGGTGGATTTGATACGACCATATTCACCGTCACCTGCTTCGGTTACGCCTAGGTGCAATGGATAATCCATACCGAGTCCATCCATGCGTTTTGCCATCAGTTGATAAGCTGCGATCATCACAGGAACACGAGAAGCCTTCATAGAAATGACAATATTTCGGAAGTCGAGGTCTTCGCAAATACGAATGAATTCGATCGCTGATTCGACCATACCTTGAGGGGTGTCACCATAAGTGAATAGCATCCGTTCAGCGAGGGAGCCATGATTTACACCGATTCGCATCGCTTTGCCTTGTTCTTTGAGCGACAAAACTAGGGGCTTGAGGGTGTCACGAACTTTTTCGGCGATCTCATCAAATTCTGATTGAGTGTATTCGGTGCGATTAGCTTTGGGCTTCTCGAATACATATAGCCCTGGATTAATCCGAACTTTCTGAATATGCTTGGCAACTTCGAGGGCGATTTTCATGCCATTGTGGTGTACGTCGGCAACTAGCGGCACGTCCAT
>JAYVVP010000004.1:0-6857 GCA_043786935.1 Pseudanabaena sp.
CGCGTATGTATGCCGATCGCTGAAGACAAACGCAAAGTTTACGACTATACGATCAAATGCAACACAATTGCAGTTGTTACCGATGGTACAGCTGTTTTAGGGCTAGGCGATATTGGACCTGAAGCTGCCATGCCAGTGATGGAAGGCAAAGCCATGCTATTTAAACAATTTGCAGGACTTGATGCATTTCCAATTTGTCTGAATACAAAAGATGTCGATGAAATTGTCGAAACCGTCAAACGCATTGCGCCAGGATTTGGTGGCATAAATCTGGAAGATATTAGCGCCCCTCGTTGCTTTGAAATCGAAAAACGTCTCAAAGAAGAATTAGATATTCCTGTCTACCATGATGACCAACATGGCACTGCGATCGTCGTTGTTGCGGCTACGATCAACGCTCTCAAAGTGGTCAGCAAACCCATGGATACAGTCCGCATCGTCATGAATGGGGCTGGAGCTTCGGGGATCGCGGTGGCTAGACTTTTGCGCGAGGCAGGTGTAAAACGAATCACGATGTGTGACTCTAAGGGCTGCATTAGTAAAGATCGTCCTAACCTCACTCCTGAAAAATTAGAATTTGTCAGTGATATATCTGGTTCATTAGCAGACGTGATCAAAGGAGCCGATATGTTTATCGGTCTGAGCGTAAAGGGAGCACTTACCCCTGAAATGGTAAGGAGTATGGCTCCTGCGCCAATTGTCTTCGCAATGGCAAATCCCAATCCTGAAATTCAACCCGAATTAGTGGAAAACGATGTTGCTGTAATTGCCACAGGTCGCAGTGACTATCCTAACCAAATTAATAATGTGCTTGCCTTCCCCGGTATATTCCGAGGTGCACTTGATGCCAGAGTTACCAAAATCACTACGCAAATGAATTTAGGGGCGGCTCAAGCGATCGCATCTTTAGTTAGCAGCAGCGATTTGGCTCCCGATTTCATCATCCCCTCTGTTTTTGATCCCCGTGTTTCTCAAGCTGTTGCCGCTGCAGTTCATGCAGTTGCACGTCAGCAAGGGTTAGCTCACGATTAGCCCTTAGGCAAGCGGTAAGGGCAATTCATGAATTGCCTTTAAATTGCTTTTAAATTGCCTTTCCCGCTAGTTATTTTTCCATATTGATAAATTCATCAACCAAATTTAAAAGATTCTCGATCGCTTGATTAAGATTTAGAGCTTTGACTGGAAATCCATGAGCTACGCGATTTCTAGTTTCATGGAGAGCCAACACTCTCTCAAATTGGTCGCGCGAAATTTCGGACTGAGAATGCAAGTGATGAATCATCAAAATAGTCGGCAGTCGGTCAATGGGAATTAAAGCTTGCCTTGCATGTCTTCGCATTAATATCTCAGCAAATATCCATAGCGATAGAAAAGCTGCCTCATGTTCTCCAATTGATATTAATTTGGCGATTCGCTCTTTACGATGCAAGATTTGCGATCGCGTTAATCGAATATCCGCAATATCTTCTTCAGCGATCGGTGTGGCATCTTCTCCCGTGATTAACAAAAATCGCCAGCCACTATATACAGAGATAGTTTTAGCAATTTCCCTATAGCGCTCTATTGATAAATTTGCCGACACATCCTTAATCTCTACAATAAATCCTTGACTTGCTGATTTCTTCACTAACAGGGTGGGTGAATATTGATTCAAATCAAAAGGCATTTGATGGATAGAAGGTTGATAAATAACCTCATATCCTTGCGAGCCATAACATTCAGCAACTTTCTTTTCGAGCAACCTATTAATACTTTGATAATGTTAAAAATCTTATGCAATCAAAATTAAAACAGACTTATGCTGTTTACTTCTGATTTTAAACTTATGTTTAGAATTTACTTACATAAAATCACGAGGATCAGTTATATGTCCTGTTAAAGCTGAAGCAGCAGCCGTAAAGGGAGACGCAAGATAAATTTGAGCTTGCTTATTACCCATCCGTCCAGGGAAGTTACGGTTTGTCGTCGAGACACAAACCTCAGCTTCATTAATGCGCCCAAAAGTGTCTTGGGGACCGCCCAAACAACCAGCACAAGAAGGTGAAGCTGGCTCAATGCATCCTGATTGTAAAAATATTTCTGAGAGTGTCAAGCCATCAATTTTGTAGCTAAATAGATCGTTATAAACCTTCTGTGTAGCAGGTACAAGATAAGTCGGAACTTTGACTTGTTGACCTTTAAGCAATTGGGCGGCGTGATAGAAGTCTTCAGTTTTGCCTCCAGTACAAGAACCAATATAAACACGATCAATTTTCACATCTTGAACTTCGCGAACAAGGGCGCGATTATCAGGAGAATGTGGTTTAGCGACTACAGGTTCAAGCTTTGAGACATCGTAATGCTTGACGTAATAATACTCGGCATCATCATCAGCATAGAGCGACTCAAAGGGCTTATCAGTTCGCGATCGCACATAGTCATAGGTAGTTTGGTCAGGTGCAATCACTGCATTTTTACCGCCCGCCTCAATCGCCATATTACAGAGAGTCATGCGTTCTTCCATCGTCATTTTAGCGATCGCCTCACCGCCTAATTGCAAAGAGCGATAGTTAGCGCCACTGACACTAATATCGCCGATTACTTGCAAAATCAAATCTTTAGCTAACAAGTAAGGCGGCATTTCACCATCAAACACAAAGCGCATCGAAGCAGGCACTTTCAGCAACAGCTTGCCAGTACCCATTACAAAAGCCGCATCAGTATTGCCGATCCCTGTCGCAAATTGTCCAAACGCGCCAGCATTACAAGTATGCGAATCAGTACCAAATAGTACCTCGCCGGGTCGAGTATGTCCTTCTTGGGCAAGCGCAATATGGCAAACACCTTTGTAATCTGGATTAGCCTTGAAGTCTGAAAGATCGGTAATATCGTAAAAATATTTGATATCTTGCTCTTTAGCAAAATCTCTTAAAATGTCAATATTGCGGTTAGCCCTTGCATCTTTAGTAAAAATGTAGTGATCGGGGATCAAGACAATTTTTTCTTTGTCCCACACCTTGGCTTCCTGTCCAAATTCGCGCTTGAATACACCAATTGTGCCTGGACCACAGACATCATGAGTCATCAGCAGGTCGGCATTCACCCAAATATTTTCGCCTGGACTAACGTGGCTTTTGCCGGCCGCTTTTGCCAAAATCTTTTCGGTGAGTGTCATTCCCATAATTTATGATGTCCTTCAATGTAAATGTTTGATTCCTACTTATTTTGTAGATTTTGTAAAACTTAGATCTTAAGTAAAATTATAGTCTGAGATTGGAATCCTTTTGACATAGCAATCCTAAATCATTTATAGAATGCAAATCTTATTGAACAAGGGGCTTAAGCATCTTGTCTTTACACAACCCATTTGAGGGCTTTCCGTTTGAACAAATCTATGCAGAAAGTGATAAACAGATTAAGGCGACTTACATCAAAAAGGGAACGGCACAAAATCAAATCGCTGTCTATGATATGTATACGCGGTTCTATTAATGGGCAAGCGATCGCCTCGGCAAGAATGGTTTAGATAGCTTTGCTTTTTATTGTTGCTGTGGTAAGCCTAATTTATTAATATACGTTCCTAATTCATTGAAAGTTCCAGCATAAGTAACTGTAGGAGCGCTATAACCTTTCAGAAGCACTGAATATTGCTTGAGTGGTAGTAAAACTGCCGCATAGGGAGTATGTCCATAAGTAGTAGCACCAATCGCCACATCCATTCCTAATTGCTTGGTCGATGATTCTAAGCGAAAGGCAGCATTTACTGTATCGCCTAGGGCTGTGTAGTCAGGATGCTCACTCGTTCCCATTTGACCAACCATCGCATATCCAGTGTTTACACCTGCGCCAACGCGCAATTGAAATGGTAATTCAAACTGTTGATTGAGTTCATTGCTCATTTCATAGAGTTCATAAAGTGCGTGATAAACCTTGAGCATTTCATGGGTGGATATGATATCTGCATTTTTTTTAGTGTCGTGAATCCAGACGGTCATTACCGCATCACCAATGTACTTATCCACCCAACTACCATGACGATCAATGATTTCTCCAGCCCGACGGAACCATGTACCGATCGCCTCAGAGAGGATATGCTCATCCATCTGTTGAGTCAGTTTTGTGAAGTCTCGAATATCTACCACTAAAACCGTAATCAGTTGACGCTTATGCAACATGGCGGTAGCAGCGGCATCAGTTTCTTCAGTTTGACCAGATTGAGGATTGGGGACAGTTATAGTTTCAGGACAGTGAAATTCTAAATTGGTTTCACCGAGAATGATGAGATCGCCATTTTTTAGGCTCACAGGAATAGTCACCCGCTTTCCATTCACAAATGAACCGTTTCGACTACCTAGATCAATTAGATAATAATTGCTTTCTCCCACAATTTGAAACATAGCGTGATTACGCGATGCACATTTATCGGCGAGGGGAATGTCATTTTCTGAGCCTCGTCCCAAGGTCCAAGAATATGCATTCACAAGTGGAATCTGCATCGCACCTTCAGATCCTTGAAGTACGATGTGTGGTTTATCATTCCAAATTGTGACAGACTGAATCACTAGGCTATTAACCCCCAAGTATGAATTGATTAGAATTTACAAGTATTTGCGTCTCTTGAAATCTTAACTCCTGCTAATATACCCTTTTGATGGTTGGGAATATATCAAAAAGGTATAGCGATCTTGATGAATTATAGATATCGCCATGATGCTTAGGATAGATTAAACCCTAGCAAGCCCTAGCAAGTGGTAGTCAGCGCATCTTGCCCATGCCAACTATCTCATGCCAACTAAAACTGGCGATCGCTGATTGCATTAAAACAAAGCATTAGGGCAAATTAAAGCCCAAAAAGAAGGCGGGGTGGGTTAGGCAGTGACCAAGATGGCGGTAGTTGTAGCATATTGCTCCTAGGGGGTGATGTAAATTAGGCAAGATTACCGTAAGTTATTCACACAAGTTTCAATTTTTGTACCATCAGCTTTTCTAGTAAAACTTAATCTCGATGCAAACTACTGTCTCCAAAAAAAAAGAAACTCGCAACCTGAGAAATGCTTGGAAAAACCCTTGGCTAGTGGTGGTTTTATTGGTTGTTTTACTGGGCGGGGGCTTTACTGTTTTTCGGATTTTAACTAGCGCAAGTCAAAGCTCTACTACGGTTAATGACAAAACTGTGCTAGTTGAGTCTAAGTCTTTACCAATTAAAATTAAATCTAGCGGTTCTATCGTGCCAATTGAAACAGTCAATCTTAGTCCTAAACAAGCAGGGAAGCTGGAACAATTATTAGTTGAGCAAGGGGCGCGAGTAACTAAGGGACAAGTAATTGCGAGAATGGATAGTACGAATTTAGTTCCGCAACTCTATCAAGCTCAAGCTAGTGCAGCGGCAAGTGAAGCTAATCTAATCAAATTACGCAATGGTAATCGCCCTGAAGATATTGCTGCGGCTCAAGCAAGGGTTGAGGCAGCTCGTGGGCGCTTGGAATCTGCCCGATCGCGCTTAGCTTTAAATACAATGCGAACTTCACGTTATCAAGGCTTACAAACTGAAGGCGCAATTTCTCGTGATCGTCTCGATGAGGTGTTGACCGATGATCGCAGTACTCAAGCCGACTTGTTAACTGCTCAAGCTAATTTGGCAGAAGTTACCCGTCAATTTGAACAATCTCGAAATGGCAGCCGTTTTGAAGATATTTCTCAAGCTGAAGCGCAACTTGCTCAAGCGATCGCAGGAATTAAATTGATCGAAGTTCAAATTGAAGATACAATTATTCGCGCTCCATTTGCTGGCATAATCACCCAAAAATATGCCAATGCTGGGGCTTTTGTTACGCCTACTACAGCTTCAGCATCAAATTCATCGACTTCTACTTCGATTGTGGCGATCGCTAATGGTTTAGAAATTATCGCTAAAGTGCCTGAAGTCGATATTTCCCAAATCAAGATTGGGCAAGAAGTGGAAATTATTGCCGATGCTTTCCCCTCGGAAGTTTTTAAAGGTAGAGTTCGTTTGATTGCGCCTGAAGCGATTATTGAGCAAAATGTTACATCATTTCAAGTGCGGGTAACTCTAGAAACTGGCAAAGACAAATTGCAGTCGGGTATGAATACTGATTTGCGGTTTATTGGTCAAAAAATCGATAATGCACTGGTCGTGCCAACGGTAGCGATCGTTACTCAAGAAGGTAAAACAGGTTTACTGATCGCTGATGAAAAAGGCAGATCTAAGTTTCAGCCAGTGACAATTGGCACAACCGTAGAAAATCAAACTCAAATTTTAAGTGGTGTCAAAATCGGCGATCGCATATTTGTAAAGCTGCCAGATTCAAAAGCCAAACCATAAAAAATGATTTGACTCTGCGATCGCCATAAAAAGAATGGTCAAATATTAGATCATTCTTTAGGCAGTAACAGCTTGTTTTAAAGCTTGCCAAGTAACTTCGCGATCGCTACCAATTTCGATCACAATCTTCACTCGTGGATCGCGATCGGGGATTTGGCTTAAAGTTTTAAGCTCTTCTCTAGAAAGGTATTTACCCTCGATCATCCACACGACTAGACCTTTAGACTTGGCAGGTAAAGCATTTAGGCGAAACTGGATTGCAGGAGGAATAAAATATGTGCGAATTTCGGTCTTGCCAAGGTGAGAAGGACGTACACCATGAACTTCGGTAAGATAACTATTAATATCTCCTAAACCACGTGCAGAAATGGAGAGAATTTCATAACCCGCATTCTTGAGTCGGAGTTGGTGGCGACCTTCATACCCGCCTTCTGGGGGAACTCGCATTGCTAAGGCACCTGCTTTTTCTAGGTCTTTAATAATTTTATCGGTTGCAATCAATGGCATGGTGACATCCTATGTTGAACGCTAAATA
>JAYVVP010000005.1:0-6833 GCA_043786935.1 Pseudanabaena sp.
CGACTTAAGGCGATCGCAGCCCCTAGTACCAAAGTCACCTGAAAGCCTGAAGCTGCCAGCACTGCTGCCAATCCAGCCTGAATAAAAGCATCCTTAAGATCGCTCGGTAGATCTACGGCTCGGCTGCCCAATACCAAAGAGCTAAGCAGCGAACCCTCAGGTACACCAGCACCCATCACATGAGCACGAACAATCCGACTTACAAACCACCATTCTCCAAAAATAGGTGTATCGCCTTGAGTAACTAGCGATCGCCCATTTATTCCTGCAAAAACACCCTGACGTGCTAAGTAAGTTTTAAAATCAAATGCGCCAAAATTATCGGCTCGACTTGGCAAATAAAGCCGACCTGAAAGTTCGATCGCTTGCCCAGATCGTAAACCTGTCACCTCAATCAATGGCACAGTCACATATAGTTTTCCCGATGCGGCAATAAACTTTTTCTGAGCTTCAGGATTAGATATGACACTACTGTCAGCCGTATTTAGGTTCGCTGCAGAATTGGGAGTTCTTGTTAGGTCTCCATTTGGATCTTTAATATTCGCCTTGCCAGAGGGATTAATCTCACTTACCTCTAACAAAAAACGTGCCCTCTCGCTGCGAGTCAAGCTGGGTGCGCCGATCACTTGTCCCCGCACGATCGCATTCGATAGCGGCGCATATTTAGAAATGTCCTCAGGTTCAGGCTGTGGGGTGCGAAAACTTACATAAAAGCAAGCAAAAGATGCGATCGCAATTGCTAATAGATAAACCCAACGCTTTGGACCCAAACGCCAAAATATAGGAACAATCAGCGATAAGCCAAAGCCAATTCCTAAAACCGCATAATATCCTAGTGAATCTGGTAAAAAACTGGCATATGCACCTGCAACAAAGGACAAAGCCCAAACTAATACAACTTGCGATTTCATCTAGTCAACTTAAATCGCTGTCATAATTGTTCTGGGTCGCGCGATCGCTAAATTCGGAAGCAGGGCGATCGTTACTCCACGCCCACCAGACACTTTGGCACTCACAGCGATAAAACTCTTGCCACTTACGTTGATGATTTTCAGTATAAACAGGCGATCGACGATTTACCCACACAGCTTCAGCTTTACTTGGTGGCTGTCCACAGCGAGTACAGCAAAACCCATTTGCATGTGTCGCCTTTTCGACCCACTCTGGCGGAATTGGATTAAAAGCTTCCATAAATTAGACGGAGAATTATTCTGGGGCTATTCTATGCAAAGCATAATAACAGACACTAATCGACAAATTGTTCTTGTGGTTTTGAGTTTCAGTTCACCACCACAATCTTTATTTGCAAATGCTCAACCCTCTTCATTTCTCAGGTTAAGATGTAAAGGTTTGTTACAGATTTTTTAATAGTCCTTCTGCCGTTAGTGAATCGTGTCAGTTTTATCCTCAGAACCCAATTATCGCTGGAGTCGTGACAACTACTCTGAACTCGCTCGCACCATAGATATTTGGCGCACAGTACTAAAATTTTCTTGGATGATCTGGAGCGATGGCAAAAAGTGGAGCTATATCGGTGGCAAAACTGAAGCCAAAGTCAAAAAGCGCACTCGTAAACGCGCCATTTGGTTACGCGAGTCATTGCTGCAACTAGGACCCACTTTTATTAAAGTCGGGCAATTGCTGTCTACTCGCGCCGACATTTTGCCGACCGAGTCAGTGGAGGAGCTATCAAAATTACAAGATGAAGTTCCCGCATTCACGGCGACCAGAGCCAAACAAATCATTGAATTAGATTTAGGTAAGCCCATTGATGAAATGTTTGCCTACTTCGATCCGACCCCTTTAGCTGCCGCCAGTCTTGGGCAAGTCCATAAAGCGCAGTTACATACAGGTGAAGAAATTGTCATCAAGGTACAACGACCTGGTTTACTGAAATTATTCGCGATCGATTTAGGTATTCTCAAGCGAATTGCTCAATATTTTCAAAATCATCCTAAACATGGACGTGGACGCGACTGGGTGGGGATTTATGAAGAATGTAGCAAAATCCTTTATCAAGAAGCAGATTATTTAAATGAAGGTCGGAATGCCGATACTTTTCGCCGTAACTTTCGGGGCGATCGCCGCATTATGGTTCCGCGAGTTTATTGGCGGTATGCCTCACGGCGCGTATTGACTTTAGAATATATGCCAGGCATCAAGATCAGCAATTATGAAGCCCTTGAAGCCGCAGGTATAGATCGCAAAGTCATCGCCAGAATTGGCGCAGAGGCTTATCTAGAGCAATTGCTCAATCACGGATTTTTTCATGCTGACCCCCATCCTGGCAACTTAGCAGTGACGGGTCAGGGCGAATTAATTTTCTATGATTTCGGAATGATGGGACAGATCCAATCGTTCACTCGCGAAAAATTATTAAGAACTTTTTTTGGAATCGCTAAAAAAGATGCTGAAGCCGTAGTTAACTCATTGATCGAGCTAGGCGCTTTAGAGGTAAGTGGCGATACTGGTCCAATCAGGCGCTCGGTGCAGTATATGCTCGACAACTTTATGGGACAGCCGATGGAAAAGCAATCAGTAGCAGCAATCAGTGATGATCTGTACGATCTTGCTTATGATCAGCCATTTCGATTTCCTGCTACTTTTACCTTTGTAATCAGAGCACTCTCAACGCTTGAGGGTCTGGGAAAAGGACTCGATCCCAATTTTAACTTTATGGAAGTCGCAAAACCCTACGCCACAAATCTTATGGAAAATGGTACTGCTAAAGAGTCAGGCAATTTATCGACTGCATTTCTTGGTGAGCTAGGTCGCCAAGCCGCACAGGTAAGTAATACCGCGATCGCCTTACCGCGTCGCATTGATGAAACCCTATCTAAACTTGATCGCGGTGATATTCGGGTCAGAGTCAAATCCCAAGAAACTGATCGCATGTTGCGACGACTGAGCAATGTCGGAATTGGCGGAATCTATGCGCTATTAGCCTCAACCTGCTTGTTATGTGCAACGCTTTTATTTGTTAATGGTTTGCAGATCCCTGCCATTGCATCGGCAATCATCGCCGCAATTTTTATATTAGTTTTATTGCGATTGCTATCACGAGTAGATCGCCCCGAACGTTAAGCTCAAATGCTGATCTGAACTTTGTTCTCAAAAACATCACACAATCAACTGTTCATTAGTTCGGCACATGAGAGTTAAACTAATAATTGCTATAGCAGACTGGTCAATTTAATACTTCGAGCCGAACCACTTAACATGAAGCGTCTATTTGCAGGGGCAACCGATACAGGCTGTGTCAGAGCAGCTAACCAAGATTCTTATTATATCGACCCCGAGGGACGATTTTTTGTCGTGGCTGATGGCATGGGAGGACACGCAGGCGGCGAGGTGGCAAGTAAGATTGCAGTCGATACAATTTGCGCTTATTTGGAGTCTCTTTGGAATACTGAGATTTCCCCTCAACAGCTAATGCAAGATGCGATCGATAAGGCAAATCAAGCCATCGTTAATGATCAAGCTGCTAATCTTGTGCGCTCAGATATGGGCACAACTGTCGTCTTACTAATATTTCGAGATAAGCAGCCTTGGTATTGTCATATTGGGGACTCACGTTTATATCGCTTTCGCGGTGCGAAACTTGAACAAATTAGCGAAGACCATACTTGGATTGCTAGAGCAATTCAAACTGGAGTGGTTGCCCCTGATGAAGCAAAAAGCCATCCTTGGCGACACATGTTATTGCAATGTCTAGGGCGTGAAGATCTCAAATCAGTTATAGCGCGTGAAGTCGAATGGAAAGCAGGCGATCGCTTCTTGATCTGTAGCGACGGTTTGACTGAAGAACTCAGCGATGATCGCATCGCTCATCAACTTAAAAGCCTTCGCAATGGTCAACAAGCCGCCCAATCTTTGATCGATTCCGCAAAATTGCGGGGTGGTCGCGACAACATCACAGTTGTAATTATTTCTAATGAATTAAATCAGAATTAAGAAATAAATAAGCAATAAAATAGAAATAAATCTTCAATTTGTCTCTATCAAGCTAGACATCAATGAATAGGATTCGTAGAATAAGCTTTTTAATTTTGCTTACCCTCTCGCTAATAACTGCGATCGCAATTTCCGATATGCAGTTTTTTGCTAACTCAAAGTCAAATTTGAGCCTAGTTGAAGAAGCATGGGGACAGGCAGGATCGATCGCTTATCAAGCGGCTGCAAAAACAATGCGCTCCAAAAATGGCGAAGGGCTACCCCTTGATAATGTCCAAAAGCGTTATTTACGTCGATATTTTATTGATTATCTTGATCGGGTCACTGTCATTTACAACGCTCAAATGATGGATCGTTGGATATTTGGCAATGTTGCCATACATTTTGGCAAAGTAGAAACGATCGCGCAAACTTATTGCGATCGCATCTATCTTCGTGCGCCCTACAATTCCGAAGATATTAAACAATTGGCAGTTTTAGCCCATGAAATGGTTCATGTCCGTCAATGCGCTCAAAATGGCGGATTAGATCAATTTGGCTACCAGTATTTTGTGGAATATAAACGAGCAAAGCAAAAGTACGAAAGTAATCTTATGGAAAAAGAAGCTTACGATTTGCAAACTAGATTTGCCAACCTAAATCAGTAAAACAGGCGCTGCCTTTACCGTATTGGTTTGTGAAGTCATGAAATAAAGTTAAGATTGTTAATGTTATTTCACGCCTTCGCTGTCTTGTATACTCGACCCTTAGCCAATCTTATCGAACAGTTGCAGCGACTCCCTGGTGTAGGGGCAAAAACTGCTCAACGCCTATCGCTTCATATCCTCAAACGTTCCACTGAAGAGGTTGAAGCTCTAGCTCAAGCATTAATTCAGGCGAAGCAACTAGTTGGTAGTTGCACGATATGCGGACATCTTTCGGCAGAACCGATCTGTGAAATTTGCGCTCAGCCTAGTCGCGATAATTCGATTATTTGCGTAGTCGCTGATTCTCGTGATCTGATTGCTCTAGAGAAAACACGCGAATATCGCGGAAAATATCATGTTATCGGTGGATTAATCTCGCCGATGGATGGCATTAGTCCCGATCAATTAAATATCCAAACCCTAATACGCCGTGTTAGCGGGCATAAAGTTACAGAAGTAATTATGGCGATCGCGCCCAGTGTGGAAGGCGAGACAACGACTTTGTATATTGGTGGTTTATTAAGACCTTTTACAAAAGTTACGCGAATTGCCTTTGGTATTCCGATGGGCGGTGATCTAGAATATGCAGATGAGGTAACACTCGCCAAAGCGATCGAGGGCCGCCGCGAACTTGATTTTTGAGAAGAATAGGACTTATGCAAAAATGCTCCTTTCAAAAACCAAGGATTTTTCTGGTTGCACATTGATCCGTCATACAGATAAGATTTTGCTGGTTCGCAACGCAAGAATAATGATGATTGACCCGTTTCTTAGTAGGAGTTCTATGACAGCTTTATCTGGGTTAATTTGTTCTGCATGCATGATGTTTGGATTGCCATCATCTACTCCCCCAATTAGCACCAGTCCATCGGTTAGAGAGCCTCAAGCGATCTTAGTCTTGGGAGGTTCTCCTACCCGCGAAAAATTTGCGGCTCAGTTTGCTTTGCAACATCCTCAACTACCGATTTTTGTATCATCTGGCAGTCCAGAGGAGTATGCCCAATATGTATTTGATAGCGCAGGTGTTGCTCGTAGTCGGATTTACTTAGATTATCAAGCTGTCGATACTGTCACCAACTTTACAATCATGGTGAAGGAGTTTCAGCGACGAAAGATTACGAATGTGTATGTACTTACTTCAGATTTTCATATGCCCCGTGCACTTGTCATTGGCAAAATTGTTTTAGGTAGTCGTGGCATTGAGATGCATCCTATATCAATTCCTTCAGAGATTAAATCAGAAAATCCTACTAAGTCTCTACGCGATGGTTTCCGATCAGTTTTTTGGCTAGTCACTGGCTCATAGTAAAGGTTGCATTTTACGCCGTACCTATTTGCTAAGCATTTAGAGAATTTTGTTAACTCTATTGATCGAAAATCCCTTTCGGTGTTATCTTAGTAAAGCGCAAAAAAACGCGCAGCGCCGGGATAGCTCAGTTGGTAGAGCAGTGGACTGAAAATCCACGTGTCACGAGTTCAAATCTCGTTCCTGGCATTAAGGTAAAAAATCAAAATCGCGCTTAACATTTTACTCAGCATCGACTCTAAATTTTTGGTGATTTTTAGCGCAAAGCGATGTAAGATTCCAACAGCTAAGTCATGACGTAATTGATTGGAGATATAGCCTTGAAAGGAATTTTGATTAGCTTTGGCATTATGGCAGTTGCTGTACTGGTCATTGTAGTTGCTCAAATTGCAGGCGGACAGACAGCATTTGCTAGCCCTAGTGCGCCATCTACAGGTGCACCAAATCAAACAGAAGTAAAAACAGTAGAAACACCTTCAATTAATATGAGTGAGTCCGAAATCAAGGAAACTGGCACTGGTCTCAAATATAAAGTGATCACGGCTGGTACTGGTGCGACACCTAAGAAGGGCGATACCGTAATCGTGCATTATACTGGCACGCTCGAAGATGGTACTAAGTTTGATAGCTCTCGCGATCGCGATCAGCCTTTCTCGTTTAAGCTTGGCGTTGGTCAAGTAATTAAAGGTTGGGATGAAGGTTTATCAGATATGCGTGTTGGCGATCGCCGCACTTTGATTATTCCCCCAGACCTCGGTTATGGTGCCCGTGGAGCAGGCGGAGTTATTCCTGGTAATGCCACATTAATTTTTGATGTAGAACTACTGCGTATTTCTTAAAAAAATCAATCTAAAAAAGCACCGCCTTCAGGCGGTGCTTTTTTATGG
>JAYVVP010000006.1:0-6828 GCA_043786935.1 Pseudanabaena sp.
AAATACACCATCCGCAGGCCAGATATAACCAGTCGATAGTCCATAATCTTGGACATCTGGCAAGTAAGCACTAGCAGTTAGTTGTGGCAATTGTGGAGAGACACCTGCTCGATCGCCTGGGTTAGCGATCGCACTACGACTAGAATCAAAGTTACGATCAGGATTAGGGGAACTATTTAAGTTTACGGCTGCAATCCTTGACGCTTCGATTTTACGAGCTTCTTCCGCCTTGCGAGCAGCTTCTTTAATCTCGGCATCACGAACTTTTTCATTCAGTTTATCTACTTCAGACTCCAATCGCTTCACTTCCAAGGAAGTCATTCTCGACTCAGGCTCAGGCAATAATGCAACTTGGGTGGGTTTTCCAACTGTAGCTGTTTGTTGTTCTAAAGATACGGAAGCAGGAACTCTAGGCGCGAGATTCGCCGTCAGTTTTACAGGAATTTGAACATTGGGTTCCGATGCAGGTTGAGGGACGACAGATGCAGCTTGAGAATTTACATTACTGCTCTGTTCGATCGCCCGACTTGCAGGAATACTAGGAGCTAATATGGCAGCTACAGGTAAAGACTTAGTACTTGTTTCTGATACTGATTTGTTTGTCGCTGCAACGGGTGCATTACTAGGGCTAACTCTTTGTTCGGCTACAAAAGTAGTAGGAATCTGGGGGATTGATAAAGCTGTAGCTACTTTAAGTGAAAGCTGAAGTTTTGGTGCATTTACAGGCTGAGAAAGATTAGCTTCAAGCGGTGTTGAACGAGTCACGCTGTATTGCTCGGTGGCGATCGTGGCAGGGACTAACGGCGCAGCGATCAATCTAGCTGGTAAATTGAGTACGGTTGAAGATATTGCAGGGTTTCTCTTAGTAACGCTACCGCCTAAATCATTAAATAGTTGGTCAGGTGCAAAGGGGAACAGTGCAGCTGCAACTTGGAAAGATGGTTCACTTGCTACAGGTAAACTTGGTTGAACAACGATCTCTTTTGCTTGTAAACTCGCTGATTGCTCCTGAGCAGGCGAATTTGGTAGATTTGCAGTAGCGCTATTACCTACTAACTGCATCAAGCCGTCCCAAGGAGATACACGATTAGCCGCCGCCACCTTAGTCACTGAAGTATTGGGTAAAACCATGGGAGTTGCCGCAACAACGCGTACTTGCCCAACTTCTTTAGGAGATATAGAAAGCGAAGGTGAAGTAGTTGGATTGCTACTATTAGAAGATATTGCCAACTCGCTCAAAGGTGAGGGAATGTCCTTAAGAGGCTTTTCATTTAAAGCTGCAATTGTCTGAAAAACTGGCAAATTACGCTCTTGAGGAATGTTTAGCTCTTGGTTAAGCTCTAACCATTGAGGATTATCTAACTTGTTTGCTTCAATAATTGCTTTTTGGGTAAGCCCGTAACGTCGAGCAATTGTCTCAATGGTGTCACCATTTTGCACGCGGTAAGAAGCATACTTGGGCTGTTTAACAACTGCGTTCTCAGCAACCGCATTTCCAGTGGTATTTGGCTTGGAGTTTGTGCTAGCCAAAGTAGCGATCGCCTTTTTGCCCTCTAGCTCTTGCAAACGCTGCATCAAACGATCTCTTTCAGCAAGTAACTGTCTTTTTACGTGCCCCTCTTTGACTTGCATTAAAGTCGTAACATTGCCAGGTATCACTAAAGGTTGGTTGATCGCTAAAAAATCCCCAGAAGTCAGCGATGTAAACTTGATAATTTCAGTTTTTGGAACATTGTAATAGCTAGAAATAGCTTCAAGAGTGTCACCTGACTTTACCTTGTGAACTAATCCATTCACAGGTGGGATCATCAACTTCATCCCAGGCTGTAACTCAGTATTCGCACTTATGCTATTGGAAGCAGCGATTGCAGCCGCATCTACTTGATAAACTTGAGTTAATTTCCATAAAGTTTCATCTTCACGAACTTCATGTACAACTACTCCTTGTGTAATATCCCAAGTACCTGATGCGATCGCAGTTCGAGCCATTTCATACTTACGATCTTGGTTTTGTGCCATTACATCCGTCAAGGTGCGTGATGATGTAGCAACTGGCGTAGCTTTGAGACTGTTATTAGCGGATTGCTGGCTAACCAATACCCCCACGGTTCCTGCGGAAAGGGCAAACCCTAATACTGCGAGAGATCGCCGTACCTTCAAAGAGGATACCTTTTCTGCCAATGTCAGGGAAACATTGGTTATGAGATCCTCGTCTTTGGTAGATATCTTTTTCAAAAAACTGCCTCCTCTAAACTAGCTCCGCTCCTATAAATCAAGTGTGAGAACGAGACGAACTGCGTGTGTAAATTTACGTAAAAACAGTAAATCACCAATTCGGTAAGGAGCAATTACAAATCTTAAGTTACCTTGTTCGTTTCCTTAAAACAAGTTCATAGTGAACAGCAGAAAATCTATTTCTATGCATTAACATCAATTGTTTTGGTTTATGCATATGTAGGGTCACTTTGTCAACAACCGATTCGGTAAAATAATCCCTCTAAATTTGTAAAAATGTAATCTAAGCGTATGTACCCCCAAAGATAGTTTTTTCTTTGAAAACCAATCTCGATTAATTTTTTGAGTCTATAGGGTGATTTTACTTGATTTGAAATCTTAAGATATATATTTTTTCAACATGTAACTAGATAGAGTCTTATGATTTTGTATAGTTGCAAGCTCTTAATTCCTTTATTTTACTCTTACTTACTAAGTTTTACCCAATAAATTAGGGCTTCAAGCTATATGAGCTTTTTTTAATAATTCACATCAAAAAATTTATAAATTAGAGTCTCTTGCTTAGGGACAGAAGTCTAAATCTGGACACCTAGTACGCCGCAAGATGTCCATAATCATACTGAGTACATCAATAGCTTAAAATTACTTTAAAAATGAAATGAGAGTTAGAAACAACTTTTTGAGATAACTTTTTTTAGTATCGTAAAAGATACAGGGAAATTTTCTGTCTTTACTATAGAATCAAGCTTTTATGTCCTTCATTTATTTTAAAAGTGTTATAAATTCAATCTTCAAAAACTTTTTAGGAAAAAAATATCTATGAGCATTGGATATCTCGCGCTGGTCTTACACGCTCACTTACCCTATGTCCGCCACCCTGAAAGCGACTACGTTCTTGAAGAAGAATGGCTGTATGAGGCGATCACCGAGACTTATATTCCCCTAATCAAAGTTTATGAAGGACTTAGACGAGATAGCATTGATTTCAAAGTAACTATGAGTATGACGCCACCGTTGGTGTCAATGTTGCGAGATCCTCTACTTCAGGAACGTTACGATAAGCACCTTGCTCAGTTACAGCAACTGGTTGAATTGGAAACAATTCGCAATGAACATAATGGTCATGTCAAGTACCTTGCTGAGTATTATGTTAAAGAATTTGCCGAAACTCGCGAAATTTGGGAAAAATATAGCGGCGATCTCGTAGCTGCATTTAAACAGTTTCAAGATACAAATAATCTGGAAATTATCACCTGTGGCGCCACCCATGGTTATTTGCCATTGATGAAAATGTACCCAGAAGCAGTATGGGCGCAACTAGAAGTAGCAGTTGAGCATTACACCCAAGAATTTGGACGCGCTCCAAATGGGATTTGGTTGCCAGAGTGCGCTTATTACGATGGTTTAGAGCGGATGCTTGCCGATGTGGGACTGCGCTATTTTCTAACCGATGGACATGGAGTTTTATATGGTCAGCCCCGCCCGCGATTTGGCACATATGCCCCTATTTTTACCGAAACAGGAGTAGCTGCATTTGCTCGCGATCATGAGTCATCACAGCAAGTATGGTCTTCTAAGGTGGGCTATCCTGGTGATCCTGTTTACCGTGAGTTTTATAAAGATTTAGGATGGGAAGCGGATTATGAATATATTAAGCCGTTTATCATGCCTAATGGTCAGCGTAAAAATACAGGTGTCAAATATCACCGTATTACAGGGCGCGATCTTGGTTTAGATGCAAAGCAACTTTACGATCCCTACTGGGCTAAAGAGAAAGCCGCAGAAAATGCTACTAACTTTATGCAGAATCGTGAACGGCAAGTTGGTTATCTCAATAACATGATGGGTCGTCCTCCGCTTGTCGTCTCTCCTTATGATGCGGAATTGTTTGGTCACTGGTGGTATGAAGGTCCTTGGTTTATTGACTTCTTGATTCGCAAGTCTCATTACGATCAAACTACTTATGAAATGACACATTTGGCGGACTATCTACGTGATAATCCAACTCAACAAGTATCGCGTCCTGCTCAGTCAAGTTGGGGTTATAAAGGTTTTCATGAATATTGGCTAAACGAGACTAATGCATGGGTTTACCAACATTTGCACAAAGGCACGGAAAGAATGATTCATTTGTCCTACCGTGAGCCTGTAGATGAATTAGAGTGGCGGGCGCTGAATCAAGCGGCGAGAGAGTTACTTTTAGCGCAATCCTCTGACTGGGCGTTTATTATGCGAACTGGCACGATGGTTCCCTATGCAATGAGACGGACGCGATCGCATTTAATGCGATTGGAAAAGCTTTTTGAAGATATTGAGTCGGGCAAAATTGATGCGGGTTGGCTTGAGAAAGTGGAATATATGGACAATATATTCCCTGATATCAATTACAGAACTTATCGTCCCCTTACGGTGGGTTAATTTCTCGGTATAGAACTCAATAAAAGAACAAAGAAAAAGAAGCTTTCAAATAGAACTTCTTCTTTGTTCTTTACATTTATTTAACAAATTTTTAGTAACATATACTACCGTTTATATACTTATATGTTATGGTAGGGACATATTAATAGTATCTATAAACCTACAAGAAATCAATATGAATATCGGTCAAAGAAAAGCTGAAGCAGCTGCAAATCACAAAGCAAATCTATCAACTTTGATTAAGCGTCGTATGGAAGTTGCTCGCTCTAATAATGATGCTAGCTTGTTAAATATCCTTGAACAAGAAATGAAACAATTAGGGTTAAATTAACTTTTTTTAATTTTTTTGCCGAAATTGGGAAATAAAAAAGCATCGCTAAGCGATGCTTTTTTATTTAACCAACACCACCAAAGACTTCAATATTTTCAAATAAACAAACAGGTGAAGCATGTCCGACACGAATTACTTGGTTGGGTTCGCCCTTTCCACAAAAAGGGGAACCATAAGCTTCAACAGTATTGCGATCTCCTACTTTTGCAAGGCTATTCCAAAACTGATTAGTGATACTTCGATAGTTTGGATTGCGAAGTGTTTTTGTTAATTTGCCATTTTCAATCAGTTTGGCGTATTCACAACCAAATTGAAACTTGTTTCGATAGTCATCAATTGACCATGAGCGATTTGATTCCATGTATACGCCGCGTTCGATATCAGCGATTATGTTTTCAAATGAATGCTCTCCTGCTTCAAGGTTAATATTTGCCATGCGATCAATTGCTGGTCGGTTCCATGAAGTTGCTCTAGCATTTGCTACACCATCAACACCCGATCTTACTTGACTTTCAGAGCTTCCTAAGCCGCGCAGTAGCTTACCTTCTTTGATCAAATATTCTTTGGTAGCGGGAAGCCCTACATCATCAAAAGCATAACTAGCGAATTCATCTGAAGTAGTAGGATCAAAAGTAACATTCATTAGAGACGATCCATATTGCATTTCGCCAAAATCTTTTAGTTTGACAAAGCTGCCTCCCGCATAGTTTCGCTCGTCTCCTAAAATGCGATCAATTTCTAAGGGATGTCCTATGCTTTCGTGGATTTGCAGCAACATTTGATCTGGCGCTAAAACTAATGCTGTGGTTTCAGTAGGACATTCTGCGGCTGAAAGTAGCTCTACTGCTTGTTCGCCGACGACTTGGGCTCTTTGTAAAATTGCTGTGCGATCAAATACTTCCATACCGATTTGATGGCAACGAGCGAGTTGTCCATTATCACCACGTTTTTGAATAACTGTGCCATCTTGGGCAGTCGCGGCATAATCTGTAGCGATCGCTAAAAATTTTTGATAAATATCAGAACCATTGCTACTAACAAAGTTTGTTTCGGTTTCGGTAATTACGATATAAGCGCTAGTTTTTACAATCTGGTCAGATACTTTTAATTTGTTGCATATCTCAATCAGTAGCTCG
This sequence comes from Pseudanabaena sp., assembly GCA_043786935.1. Classification (GTDB taxonomy): domain Bacteria; phylum Cyanobacteriota; class Cyanobacteriia; order Pseudanabaenales; family Pseudanabaenaceae; genus Pseudanabaena. The sequence goes on from JAYVVP010000006.1 coordinate 6,121, forward strand.
TGCATTTCTTTGGGAGCGATCGCATCGGATGGTTTTAGAAATGGGGAGAAGTACTGCCCGATCGCTGGGGGTCTTTGAGCGATTGTAAAGCGATGCACTGCCCAATTTGCGGCATTTTTAGCTTGCTGATAGGCTTTCTTAGCAGTGAGTTGAATATTTACAAGATCGAGGCAATTGGTACTAGCATAGCCAAATTGTCCATCAGCTAGCACTTCGATCATGACGCCATGACACTGGCTGCGTCCGTTGGATTGAGGCTGGCGATCGCGCACATGACGAGTCGTGTTAGTCTCTCGGACTTCACGTAGACCGATCCATTCGGCAAGTGGTAAATCGATATGAGATAAAGCAGTTTTTAAATCAAATTGCATGACTAAAATTCATAGAGTAAGAGAATACGCAAAGCGCTTTCCTTTACTTTACCAACTATTAAATTAACTATGAAGCGGGTGATGGGATTCGAACCCACGACATTCTCCTTGGCAAGGAGATGCTCTACCACTGAGCCACACCCGCAATTTGTGCTTTTTTTGTATTTAGCGCTTTACTAATATGACAAACATTGTTGTGAATGTCAAATATTTTTTGGAAATGTAAAAAGGCTCAGTAAGTGAGCCTTCTTAAGCTTAATATTTGAAACCATTCTTACGAGTATGGATAGCGGACTCGCCTTCGCGGAGACGTTCGCCTGTAGATATGGTCGCCAAA
>JAYVVP010000007.1:0-2367 GCA_043786935.1 Pseudanabaena sp.
ACAATTAGCAATCCATAGAGGCTGTCAGATTGACGGATTGGCACGACCAAGTTGGATCTGATCTGCAACTTATGCATTAGTTCTAGGTGCTTAGGTGCAAATCCTGCATTTAGCACATCCGATGTGGCGACAGTCCGACCCTGTTTATAATTTTCGATAATGCTATTAGGAATACAAGGATCGCTTAGTTGAGCATCAAAGGCGCTGGTCAAACTAAGCCCTACGGATTCTCTGGTGATGCGTCCTGCAAATTCTGTATCAAATTCATAGATTACGGCGCGACCGCATTGCATTTTAGAGCGAATTGCATCTAAATAATTGATCAACAGCTTATCTAAACCTTCATCGCTCTGTAAACGCGAAATATCACCGCGTATTTCTGAAAGCTTAACTTCAGACTCTTGCAAAGCCAAGAAACGCTGCAACTGTTCTGCCATCAAGTTGATGTTGCCGCCCAATTGCGCCATTTCATCTTCACCTTGCACGGCGAGGCGAGTATCGAGATTCCCTTTACCTAACTCGATCACCGCCTCAGTTGCTTCAAGTAACGGGCGAGTCGCGCGGCGGGCGATCGCGATCGCAAATACCGCTGCCAATATACCAATAGTCCCAGTTGCTGCCACCAAGATCAGCAGCAGTTGTTGCAAAGGTTTAAGCGCAGTCTCGGCGTCAACCGCAATTACTGCATCCCATTTCAGATCTGGTAGTCCTTCTAACTTGGGTAAAGGAGCATAACCAACAAATTGCTCTTTATTGGTAAGTAGATCAACTGAGCTTGCTGCACCAGATTGACGGCTATTAACTAAAGAAGCTATTCCTGGAAAGTCAGTTTTTAAATCGCGTCCAACTTGATCTTTTTCTAGAGCCAGAAAAAACTTACCGTCAGACTCGATTAAGTGATACTGCTCACCACCAGCACTAAAATCTTTAATAATCTCTTCCAGCGACGAGGCTGGCATCCTTGAGAGAACGATCGCAATAGTTTTTCCTGTAGCTATGTCTTTAATTGGAGCCGCGATAAAGATACTTACTTTTTTGGTAACCACCGATGCTTCAGGCTGACTGATAAATGGTTTATCAGTACTTAGCACGGTCTGAAAGTAAGCGCGTTTGGCGATGTTGGCAGGAGGTGGCTCTGAGCTTGCATCCACAATTAAGGTTCCATCCAATCTATACACGGCAATGCTGTCATAGACCACATAGCTATTAAGATAAGTATCTAAAATTGATTTCTGCTCGGCAATCGATAAAATTGCTTGTACTTTGGAATTGGTTAAAAACGAAAGTTGAGCAAGCACTTGAATATCGCCATAGCGTTCTCGCATAAAATAAGCGACCCGATAACCCATACCATTATTACGTAAAGCTTTGGCTTGTTTGGTCGATTCGATAATATTTTGTCCGACATAATAATAGGTAAATCCCCCAATCATGAGCAATGGAATGGTAATCGCTGCGACAGAGATAATAGTGGTCTTGGCTTGCAAACCTACAGATTTCCACCACTGACCAAGGGATTTTTTCTTAGTTCCAGAAACTGTTGGTATAGAAGTCGGTGGCTTGCTTGGCTCTGATGCTGGCTCGATTCGATTACTGAAATTATTACCAGAAAGATCTGCACCATTGCCATTAATTACATTATTACTATCAATGCGAGAACGTGAATCGAGAACCATGATTTAAAACTCCGTTTTTCAAGGAAAAAGTTAGGAAAAAAAGAAAAAGCTATAGAGCAGCCTAAAATCTACACAGTAAAATTGAAACTAGCGATCGCTTCTGCATCTAATATATACAGATTGCTAGCACCTTCAGACTGATCAATCCACCCCTGCAAAAAAGGCACAGTTTCAATTGGGATCTTTGTCTTTGCCAACTCAAGAGGAGAGACGATCTCTGCCTCAGTAAACCGTAGTACCCGCCCAATTCGATACAAGCCTAAACCCAGAAATGCACCTCCAATTTGTAAAACAGCGATATGCGTCTCGATCGCGGTCGAATCAAGCGGGGCAAACCCTAATAATTGCGGTAAATCCAACACCCAAAAAACGTTACTTCGATGCTCAACTAATCCCATCAAACAAGGATGGACATTGGGCATTTGCGTAAATCTTTCGTTAGACAACACTAAGGTTTCGCGCACATATTTTAATTGCACAGCAACAGTCATATCGCCACCTAGTTGCAAACTTAGATAGGGCAAGCCTGCGATCGCTTGTGATTTTTCTTCGCGTAGTTCGATTGTAAAGTTTTCCATTTCATCCTTCTAAACCTAGCGATCGCATCGTTTGCAAGATCTCCTCTTTAGTAAATGGCTTAGTGAGGTACACATCCACACCTTGCTTCATTCCCCACAAGCGATCAAGTTCT
>JAYVVP010000008.1:0-2359 GCA_043786935.1 Pseudanabaena sp.
GATTGAAATTTTGTGGCGTTTCATGAAGTATGAGTGGATTGAACTCAATGCATATGAATCTTGGGATAGTTTAGTCTCGTATGTTGAAAAAGTTCTTCGTGACTTTGGCTCGAATTATGTAATTAATTTTGCTTAGCTACTTATAGCCCATTATTGCTCTGCAAAGTTAAATATGTATACTGTATACAAAATAATATTTTCATTTAAGTTTAGTAAACAGAAAGTTTCTGTATACATCAATACATAGCGATTTGTTAATGTTCAAGAGGTTGGTGTGAGCCTTTTTGGTACTCCCTAAAAAAGTACTACCCAAAAATTGCATCCGATTAGGGATAGTACTGATCGATCGCTAAAAGCGTATGTAGCAAAACATTTGCTCCTTGAGTGCATTGCTCAGGAGAAGTATATTCATCTTCAGAATGGCTTATCCCTTCCCGACTTGGCACAAAGATCATTCCCATATCAGTAAAACGTCCCATCTCTTGAGCATCGTGTCCCGCGCGACTAGGTAAATGCGTGTAACTGAGATTGAGTTTTTGGCAAACCTTTTCAATCGCTACCATTAGTTCCGTTTTTGCTAAGGTTGGTAAAACATGAAGCTTCTGTTCGATCTTAATTTCTGTCCCCGTACTCTTGGCGATCACTATACATTCCTGTTCAATCTGGGCGATCATAAACTGTAAATTTTCTTCTGATAAATCGCGCAAATCAATACTCAAATCAACACAGGCAGGTACAACATTAGTGGCATTAGGCGAAACCGTAAGATATCCCACTGTAGCAACTTGTTCGCCATGACCTAACATTCCCAATCTGTTGATTGCTAATACAAGTTGAGAAGCCGCCACAAGTGCATTTTTACGCATGGGCATAGGCGTTGTCCCTGCATGGTTTGGACGACCAACGATCTGCACCATAAAGCGATATTGACCGACTATGCCCGTGACTACACCGACTTGTTTGTCTAGTAATTCCAATACACCACCCTGCTCTACATGAAGTTCAATAAAAGCAGCGATATCACAGCGATCGCGTTTTGCACTGGATAGCGCCTCCCAATTGCCCCCCACTTTCGCTAAACAATCCTGAATCGGTGTGCCATCTTTGCGGCGATAACGTTCGGGGTCAGTAGAGGCATTTCCTGCGATCGCTTTACAACCAATCACACTATTTTCTTCGTCAGAGAAGACGATTACTTCAAAAGAATGGCGCAAACGGAACTGATTTTCGTGAAATACTCGCGCCACTTCAATCCCAGCTAAAACTCCTAGACAGCCATCATAGCGACCGCCCACAGGCACTGTATCTATATGCGAACCTGTCGCTAATGCTGACCCTGACTCTTTACCTGCATAAGTACCAATAATATTCCCTACCGCATCACCCCGCACTGTCATGCCTACTTCTCGCATCCAAGTTTCGATCAGCGATCGCGCCTGCACATCTGGATCGGAAAAGGCAAGCCGACATACACCTCCATTCGGTAATTTGCCAATTTCTGCAAGTTTAGCAATATTGCGATTAAGGCGATCGCAGTTTATTGACATTTTTGAAAGTGTAACGACCATGGCTCGGATTTTTTGTGATAATTTCTGTGATATCGGTGATCACAGATTGTAGATATGATACGGTGTATACATAATACCGTATACACAAAAATATGTTTTTTTAGGAGTTTTGCGGCTAATGTTTTCTTCATCTGCGCCAATTCAGCGTCCCCAGTCTTTACGCGAACAAACCTACCAAGTATTGCGATCAGCTATCTTGTCAGGAGAATTTGGGGCTGGCTCGCGTTTAGTAGAAACACAAATTGCTGAAAAACTCCAAGTTAGCCGCACTCCAATTCGTGAAGCATTACAAAAGCTCCAGAAAGAACAACTTATTGTCACCGATGGCAATGGCAACTTACGAGTAATTAGTTTCTCCTCTAAGGATGCCATCCATCTTTATCGCTGTCGCTCGTTGTTAGAGCAAGAGTCAGTATCCGAGGCTTGCAAATATGCCACATCGGCTCATTTAGAGAAAATTGAATTAATCATCCAACAGGCTGAAAAAGCTAGCTTGCAGCCGCCTAATCAACTTACCAGTTATCAACTACTCCATATCGATTACCAGTTTCATCGAGCGATCACAGAGTGCTCAGGCAATCCTTGGCTAGGACTTCTGCTCGATCAATTGTTCGACAAAATGGCACTATTACGGATTCAAACCATCCAACAAAATCTTCAAGTCTTAGAGATTCGCTCTGAACATCGGCAAATATATGAAGCGATCGTGCAACGCAATGTCGAGAAAGCTCTAGCGGCTCTTCTCAATCACCTTACCTCAAGCCAAAATCGCGTAATTCTTGAAATTGAAC
>JAYVVP010000009.1:0-17842 GCA_043786935.1 Pseudanabaena sp.
GTGAGCCGCTAACTGGTAACGATTTTAATGCGGACTTTGTTCCTTCTAAAATATCTACTGGTCTGACTCCATCCACTCCGCCGATCGCTTCCACTGCAACAATCGCTCCACCTTTTATAAAGCAAGAACCAACTTCACCATCGCTCAATAACTTACTGCCACCACCTTTTTTGCCGCCATTGCCACCCAAACGAAACCCTAATCAACCCAAGCCTTCCTCCTCTCCTGATTCTGTTGGAAATTCTCAATCACAATCTAAAAATAGAATTAGCGAGACAGAATTTGACAATTTTCATGGTCAACAAGATCAAATTCAACAAGATCAAAATAAAAATCGCAAATCTATTAATTCGCTTGATGAGGGCTGGTCAGAATTGTTGGATGCTGAGACTGTTCTATCTGGTGTATTGCGATCGCCAACAGCATCTCCCTATTTAGATACGAATAGTGCAAGACCTCCAAATGTAGGCAACAGTAGAGGAGGAGCAAATACTGACCGAAGTCAAGGTACAGAGCACGATTCTTCTAAAGTTTCTAAGCGCAAACAAAATAAGCTACACGATTATAACGAGCTTGGCTTAGAGATTCATGATGATGGCACTGATTGGTCAGGGTTACTCGATAGTAGCGATCTGTCTGATGGCATCACTTCTATTAGTACAAAATTGCCTTTGCCTTCTCAAGGTAGAGCGACATCTCCTCGTACTGAGGGGATGAGTGTGGGTGAAACTAGAGAAATTCCACGCGATCGCCAAAAGCCAATGCCTAGCTATGGTGAGGCAACTCAAGCACGCATGGCAGCTACTCCCGATCAAATGGATTTCAATCGATTTACGGAAGATAACTATAATGCTTATGACAACAAACCAGCGGCTGCTCATCCTCAAGCAGCAGAGAGCGGACCCAAAATCACTCTACCTGCTGTTAGCTTGGAGTCACTGTGGCAAGATTATTTAAAAATTCCTGCGATCGGATTAGGGGTAATTGGCGGAGCTTTCCTGCTTTATAGTCTGCTCAATAGACCAGTCTTTGACTTGGGTTTACGTTGGGGAATATTTAAGGATGCTAGTGGTAAAGACTTTACAAAAACCGACTTCAAAGGAGCCAAACTGGATAATGTCAACTTTAGCAAAGCCATTCTCACAGGTTCACAAATGCAAGATGCGAGTCTTGTTGGTGCAAATTTTCAGGAAGCAAATCTTGATGGTGTGAACTTTACTAAAGCTAACTTAAGTAGAGCGAGATTAATCCAAGCCAGTATTATTTGGGCTGAGTTTAACAACGCTCAAATGAACCTCGTTGATCTCGCAGGTGCTAACTTAGAGCGCTCTAACTTAGTTAATGCCAAAATGGAAGGAGTTAACTTAAAAGACTCCAAAATTGGCGCTCAGGGAACTGAAAAAGCCACAAAGTTCAGTTCAGTCATATTATTATCTTGGCAGATCGTCAATGAAGCTCGTGATGGTCGTAATTTAGCCGATCAAAATCTATCAGGTTTAAATTTAAGCTTTAGCAATCTCAAACGTGCTAATCTCACCAATTCTAAGCTCAACTATACTGATCTAACGGGTACTGACTTGAGCGGGGCAAATCTTAGTGGAAGTCAGGTAAATGGAGCTAACTGGAGTGGCGCAAATCTTACTGGTATTAAACTTTCTGATGTTGTTTTTGATAAAAATAAGTTACCCAAAACAGATGAGGAAACAATCTGCCCTAATGGAAAGAAAGGCGTTTGTAAGTTCTAAAAGGTAAAGGAACAGAATACTTTGATTCCTATCTTTTTAGCATAATCATGACAATTTCTAAAAAATTAATGGAAATAACTATGCCCTACGCTGTAATCTATGACGGTAATTGCAACCTCTGTGCTAACTTTGTCAGTATTCTAGAAAGGTTTGATAGAGGTCGCCAGTTTTGCTATATCCCTATGCAAGATACTCAAACAATGCAGCAATTTAATATCACGCCTGAAGATTGCGAAATGGGAATGATTTTAATTGATCGCACAGATGTAACGCACAGATGGCAGGGCAGTGAGGCTGCGGAAGAAATTGCCAAGTTATTGCCGATGGGTAACACTTTTGTCTCAGCTTATCGGGCGATCGCTCCGCTTAAAGCCATTGGAGATTCTACCTACATTCAAATTCGTGACAATCGCTATAAATTATTTGGAAAACGCGATCGCACTTATCACACTGCTTATCCATTTGGCTGTGCAGCAACAAAGTAGACCTTTATTTTGCTATATAATTATTTCTGGAATGTTACATGGCAAAATTTGTGTATAAAGTTTCTTCTCAACAAAAGCAATATAAAACTTATATCTTGTCAGATGACAGCACTGGTTCTCAGATTGAAGTTGTACCAGAACGCGGTGGTATTGTCACTAGCTGGCAGATCAATGGTCAAGAAGTTTTTTATCTTGATAGCGATCGCTTTACGCATCCTGATTTGAGCGTTAGGGGTGGCAATCCCATCTTATTTCCTCTCTGTGGTAACGTTCCTGACGATACTTACAGCGTCGATGGGAAAGATTACCAAATCAAACAGCATGGTTTTGCTCGTGAATTAGCTTGGACTGCAACTGAGCAGAGTAATGACGGTAGAGCAAGTGTCACAGTTGAACTTAGTAGCAACGAGCAGACTAAAGCTGTCTATCCATTTGACTTCCATTTAGCATTTACATATCAGCTTCGTGGTAATACTTTAGAGATTCGTCAAGAATACAAAAATCTCTCATCTGTACCAATGCCCTTTTCTTCGGGCTTTCATCCCTACTTTCTCTGTGGCGACAAAAATCAAATCGAAGTGGATATTCCTTCGGCAAACTATCAAGATAATAAGACTAAAGAAAATTTTGCCTTTGATGGTAAGTTTAACTTCGATCAAGATGAGATCGATTCTGTATTTGGCAAGCTCTCTAGTCGCTCGACCTCAGTAATCGACAATGATCGCAAACTAAAAATCGCGATCAATTACGATGATTTTTATACCTATCTCGTGTTTTGGACAGTTAAGGGCAAGGACTTCTACTGTTTAGAACCTTGGAGCGCGACTCGTAATTCCTTAAATACTAAGGAGCATCTGACAGTTCTTGATCCTAATTCTAGTTGTACGGCGGTAGTAAGTATTACGGCTAACTTCTTCTAATTAATCGCGGTTCCTGTCTAGGCAAAAAACAGCCAAAAAAACAGGTAAAAAAAGGTGCGTTATATTTCTATAGCGCACCTTATAAAATATTGTCAAATCCAGCCTCGCCAATAAACTCGATATCTGGATGTGGATTAGATATGGATTTATATTTCTAGAAGGACTAATCTTATTAATTTTTAAATCTCATGGTCTGTGAAATCTGCTTGCCCGAAAATGTACAGATTCTACAAAAGACAATGAAAATCGAACGCAAGCATTTAACTTTAAATATGTATTTTGTATCTAATCCCATCATAGCTTCCAACAAATGTGAAACATTATCGATTAATTGCGGACTGCTTCGATCAATCGTGAAAAATAGAAGGAAGTCGCTGTAAATTCTTTGCGCTTGACTGTGAAGCCTATCTTCTTAAGAACTCGATAAATATCTGACTCTTTATGCAAATAGGCGCGAGTTGCTTTGCTAGAACCTGGAGCAAGCTCACCAATCTTTTTCAAAAGAACGTAATAAGGATTTTTGGGGGCAAAGCTCATAATTAGACGTGATTTGGCAAGTGAAGCAAGATGCTCAATCATTGCTTCAGAGTCGCGATCAGGATAATGAATCAATACATCTAGACAAATTACTGTGTCATATTCACCAGACAATGCGGCTAAATCTTTAACTTCAAAAATGGGGTTTTCAGGATTAGTGGCGCGGCTTTTGCCTTCACCGACCATTTTTTCGGAAATGTCACTTGCATATACTTTTGCGCCCATCGCCGCGAGAGGAATGCTCAAACTCCCCGTCCCACAACCTGCATCGCAGACTATTTGTGATGCTGCGTTTTCATCGTTTTTAAACCAGTTCAAAACATAATCAACTGTTTGTTGATGCCCTGTACGGATGTCGCGTTGTACTTTACTAACATCGCCCTCGCCATAAATCCGCCGCCAGCGCTCAAAACCAATAGAGTTAAAATAATCGCGAACTATTTCTTTGTCTTTGGGTTGTTTATTGGTGAGAGCTTTATTAGTCATGATTTTGAGTTTGCTTATCGGTGATGATTTTACCTTAGAAAGTAGATGCAGTAGCGCCATATCTACTTTCTGAATTAAACTAAAGTAGCCGCCATAAAAATTTTCTATGCAACTCAATCGCATCATTGCTCTCGTCTTAGTCGCAGTTTGCTTTATATCAGCAACTTTTGGCATCCAACGCCGCCAAATGGATGAGTCATTAAATTTTAAAAAAGTACTTGATCGCGATCGCCTCGAACTTGTGTCATTAGAGGGGGCAATTTCAGGCGCAAGAGCTTCAGCATCTGGAGCGATGAGGGTACGCGATCGCCTTCGTGAGCTAATTGAAGACGATAATGTAAAGGGAGTTTTGCTATCGATCAATAGTCCTGGTGGAACCGTTGGCGCAAGCAAAGAGTTATACGAAGCGGTCAAAGACTTGAGTGCCAAAAAGCCTGTGGTCGTCAGTATGCTCGATCAGGCAACTAGCGGCGGTTACTATGCAGCGAGTCCAGCCACCAAAATCTATGCTAATGGCGGCACATTGACAGGCAGCATCGGCGTAATTTTAAGTGGATTTAATGCTAAGGAATTATTAGATCGCGTGGGCATCCAATCTCAAACTATTAAGACTGGCCCATATAAAGATATTCTTTCGCCATTCCGTGAGCTATTAGATCCTGAACGTCAACTTTTACAAGAACTGTTACAAAGCACCTATCAAGAATTTATTACTGATGTCTCTACAGGTCGCAAAATGGACTTGGAAGTAGTGCGTAAACTTGCTGATGGTCGGATTTATACAGGGCGGCAAGCTAAAGACAATAAACTTGTCGATGCTTTAGGGACTTTAGAGCAGGCGACCGCGGATTTACGCATTTTATCTAGAAAGAAATTTAATTTGCCTGAAGAGAAGGAATTACCAATTCGCAAATCACCAGCCTCTTTTGACGGACTTTTAGATCAGTTGTTAAGCCAAAGTAGTGTGAGTATCGCTCTACCATTTTTTGATCTAACAGGTACTGGCGCGATCGTGGAGAAGTTAACCTCCAAATTAGCTGGACAAAATCTGCAATCAGGAAATTATGACCCACCTATTTTATTAATGCCAAGTTGGTTCAATTAAAAAAGAAAAAGGACGCTTTGCGTCCTTTTTCTTCTATTTAGCTAGCTTTTGCTTGACTTTGGAGATTACGCCACTCGCGATCGCGCCAGCCATCACAATTCCCAATATGGGCTGGATCAATGGCTCCCAGAGTTGCCGCCACAAGTTGAGGCCGAGGTTTATTTTCAAGCTTTCGCCGCCAAGTCCGACTAGCAACCATGCAAAAAAGAAAAATACTAAGAACAAATTGAACATTAAAAATTTGTTCGTCCACCGTCCGACTGTTTCCATATAAAGATTTTTTAATTATTTAGTTTAAATAAGAGCGAGTATCACTTCTAAAACAAACGGGACAACGTTGCCGTTATCCCGATCGCTTGTATCGTTTTTCTTTTATAAATGTACAAAGATGTACTTAAAAAGTTTTTTATAAAGTTTTTTATTAAATTAAAACTTATTTAAAACCGACTGCTGCTTGCCAAACAAAAGCGAGTAACAAGAAGAATACAGGAATCACGGGAAGAACATTTACCAGTGGATCGAAAATTCTATACGCTTCTGGTAACGTTGCGATCAATAAACTAAGTTGCATGAAAAACATACCTCCTTCAAGAGCTAGAATGAATTTTACCATGTCAAAGAAGACATTCTTTTTCAGAATTTATTTTAGGGATTTAGTAAAGTTGTGCAAAGCGCCGAATTTACTCAATCAAACAATTTTTTATTAATTAGGTTTATTTATGGCGATCGCAAAAAATCTTTTAAAAATCTTCCAAATTACGGCTCTATCTCTCCTGATCTCGGTTTGGATGTTTAGCACTCCTGCGTGGGCAAATATTCAAATAAAACTTACTAATGTTGTCTATGAGCCATGTACGGGTGAAGCTAGCAAAAATATGGTGATAGGTGGCGGCGTAATGTCTGCTAAATGCTATTTGGTTAAAGGAAATACCAATAACACGTCGGGCAAAGTTGTTTACAATGCTGATATTTTTGGGCGTATTTATGATGCAAATGGTAATGACGCTATGCCTGAGCGAGCGAGACTAGGTGCAGTCGAAGAAATTCCTACAGGCAAAAGTAATTTTCAAATTATGGTAGCAGTTCCTGCTGAGCAGCCTGAACCTCTAGAGCTTAAACAATTTAAAGCTTCAGGATTTGCGGGCAAAGTCAGACGTTAATGAAACCTATGTAAACTAAAGGCGACGCTTCGCGCTGAGTCTAACTTACCTGCGATCGCGATAAGATGCGCGTTAAGATGTAGGTCATTCAGTATGGCAAAATCTCAATCTAGAATTCTTTGAATCGATACAAAAATATGGCTGTAAAAGTTTTAATTCCTACTCCACTGCAACAATTGACCAATAATCAAGCCACCGTAGAATGCACTGGGGCTTCTGTGCAAGAGATGATTGACTCTCTCGAAACCAATTGTCCTGGTATCAAAGCCCGCATTTGTGATGACAAAGGCAATCTCCGCCGTTTTGTTAATTTTTATGTTAACAGCGAAGATATCCGCTTTCTTGATGGCGCAAATACTGTTCTTAATGATGGCGATGAAGTCAGTATCATTCCTGCGATCGCAGGAGGCTAAACCCCAAAAGTAGACAGCACTTTGTAATTTCTACTTTTATAAAAGACTTGCAAAGCAAGTCTTTTACTTTTTTAAAGCAGTTCAGTAGCGATTTGTAATATCCAAATTACTGACTGTTTCTTGAGATCTGGACTAACTTTGCTTTTGTCGCCCCAAGTTTGTAGCCATTTTCCTAAGCTCCCCATTGAGCCACCTAACCATTTTTCAACTTGCGCGAGAATTTGCAGAGGTCCCACCCCAGTTAAAACTTGGATGATAAAAACAACTGCAACTACTAGAAATGCAGTTTTAAAGCTGGCTTTGATAATACTGAGCAACCACCACAACAGCAGCAAAGAGACTATTAATGATCCGATCACTAGGGGCAGATTCATAAAATTTATTTCCAATTCAATCTAAAATTGCGCTTATTAATACGTTTATTAAATTTTGGCACGATGATGTCTCAAGACTTGCAACTTTGCCAAGCTAAGCTTGATGTCTCACCAATAGAATTTGAGCGTCTATGGCAATTTCTTTCAGAAGATGAACGATCGCGGGCGAATAACTTTAAACGCGAACATCTTAAGCAGCGTTTTGTAGCCGCAAGAGGAAATTTGCGCGAGATTCTGGCTAAGTATTTAGCTTGTAAACCATACGAGATTTTGTTTTCTTATGGCGATCGCGGTAAGCCCCGTGTTGATGGGGTTTATTTTAATTTGGCACATTCTCAAGATTTAGCGATCTATGCAATTAGTGGCGATCGCGAGGTGGGGATTGATTTGGAATATATTGATCCCAAATGTGACGTTGATGCGATCGCTAAAAATTATTTTTTGCCTTCAGAACAAAAGCTTATTAAAGGATTAAGCGATCGCGCCAAGTATTTGGCTTTTTTCAGAGCATGGACGCTAAAGGAATCCTATGGTAAAGCCACAGGTCAAGGAATTGCGAATATTCTTGATAGTCTAGATGTCTCGGCATTGATAGAGATGCCAATTGGTGAAACTTTGCAGCTTGGCGACTGGAAGCTCCAAACTTTAGATACTGCACCTGATTATTGTGCTGCTCTATGCGTCTCTGTGAGCTAAACGCAAAATCTGTCCAGCAAGCATCGCCGCCCCGAAACCGTTATCAATATTCACGACTCCCACGCCTGTCGCGCAAGAATTGAGCATCGTCAACAATGGAGCCAGCCCATTAAAATTTGCGCCATAACCAATGCTGGTGGGGACTGCGACAATTGGACAATTTGCTAAACCTGCGACTACACTGGCTAACGCTCCTTCCATTCCTGCAACAACGATAATGACTTCCGCATCATTGATCAAGTCTCGATGGCTGAGTAGGCGATGAATCCCTGCCACGCCAACATCCCAGAGGCGTTTGACAGTAAATCCACATAATTCAGCGGTAACGGCAGCTTCTTCAGCGATCGGCAAGTCGGCAGTTCCTGCGGTGATGATTGTAATCGTACCTTGCTTTTTCATGATTGATTCGCCGAGGCAGCAAATTTGCGCGATCGAGAAATATCTCAAACTGCTCAAAGATGGACGAATCTGTTCATAAACTGCCGCCGAGATTTTGGTTGCCATGACCACAGGGTTTTTAGATTCCATAGCGCCCATAATTTGCACGATTTGTTCAGGTGTTTTGCCAATTCCAAAAATTACTTCAGGAAATCCTGTTCGCAAAGTGCGATGATGATCGACTTTGGCAAAATCTCCTACTGGTTCATAGTGGAGGTATTTCAATTCTTCTAAAGCGCTTTCTGGGCTAAGCTCTCCCTTGGCGACGGTCTCCAAAAGTTGCTTTAAGTTATCGTACATAAAGATTAAATTTCACAAGTCAGAGTTAATAAATGTAGAGCGATCGCAATCAATTTATTGTAAATGCTCTTAAGAAGATCATTGGGGATCACTATAAGTTGTTACTCGTGTTACTTTTCCAAAACCTTAGAAGTTAGTTAATGATGGCAGTCTTAACTAAACATCGTTGATTTCTCATGCGTTTGGAACAGTTACAAGCTTTTTTAGCAGTTGTGGAAACAGGAAGCTTTCAACAAGCAGCCCAGAAACGTGGGGTTAGTCAATCGACAATAAGCCGCCAAGTGCAATCTTTGGAGGCAACGGTTGGCTTGTTGCTGTTTCATCGTCAAAGCCATGCGAAGTTGACTTTAGGAGGCGATCGCTTATTACCCCAAGCCCGAAAAATTTGTCAGATCTGGGCTACGGCTGAGCAGGAGTTAATTGATTTGCAGTCTGGCAAACAAACTGAGCTATGTGTGGCGGGGATTCCTTCGGCTTGTGCTTATCAGCTACCACCGATATTACAAACATTCTCTAAGACTTATCCCAATGTACAGTTGCGAGTGACTACATTGGGAAGCGATCGCGCACTCAAGGTTCTCAAAGACGGATTAATTGATATTGCGATCGTGATGAATAATCCATTTTTGACAGCGAGTTCGGAAATGGTTGTTGAGCGACTTTATGAAGAAAGAATTCAACTACTACTACCGATTAATCATCCCCTTAGCCAAAAAGAGGTGCTGACTTGGAGAGATTTGCACAATTGTCCACAGGCTGTATTTAAAGAGGGCTATGGATTACAGCGTATGGTGCAAGACCAGTTCAACCGTCAAGGGATTTGTTTAAATGCTGTTCTTGAACTTAATTCTCTTGAAGCTTTTCGAGGTGTAGTCAAGCAAGGAAGTTTGGTGGCTCTGTTACCTGAAACATTTTTGGTAGAGTTAACTCACGAGCCAGAATTGGTAGTGCGATCGCTAGGTGATCCAAATTTGACGCGCGAAATTGTCTTAGTCACAACAAGCGATCGCATCCAAATACCACCCATCCAATATTTTTGTAAGCTTGCGGCTGAGATGATTCAACAGGAACTTCCTGTCATTTTAAAAAGAGCCTTAAAAGCCTAGATCAGCATCAAGTTTCTCTCTAGATTTTAGTTGCAAGCCTATGAGATAATTCAGTATTTAACCGACTTTTGCAGTAAATTCAATCTAAGAGCAATGAGTAATGAATTCCGTGAATTTTTGCGTAAAGTTGGTAGCGGTACACATACCAGCAAAAGCTTAACGCGCCAAGAAGCAGAGAGAGCAACAATAATGATGTTGCAAGGCGAGGCGACTCCTGCCCAGATTGGAGCATTTATGATCGCGCATCGGATTAAGCGTCCGACCAGTGAAGAATTAGCTGGGATGCTTGATGCCTATAAACTTCTGGGGCCAAAGGTTACACAGATCGCTTCTAAAAAGCAAGTATTAGTTCTAGGCTCTCCTTACGATGGCAGATCGAAGACGGCTCCCATTAGTCCTGCAACTGCGATCGTCTTAGCAGCGGCGGGGATTCCTGTACTAATGCACGGTGGCAATCGGATGCCTACTAAAGAAGGATTACCATTTATCGAAATTTGGCAAGCATTAGGATTAAATTGGCAAAATTTAGAGATCGCTCAAGTGCAGCAAAATCTAGAAATCCATAATCTCGGTTTTGTCTATTTACCAAAGCATTTTCCCCTTGCTCAAACCCTCGTTCCCTATCGCGACCAAATTGGTAAACGTCCGCCGTTTGCAACTCTTGAGCTAATGTGGTCACCCTATCAAGGTCCTCAGTCGATTGTGTCAGGGTTTGTGCATCCGCCCACAGAAACAAATATTCGTGATGCATTTGCGAGCCATGATATTACTGAATTTACAACCGTTAAAGGTTGGGAAGGTAGTGTGGATTTACCAAGATCGCGGACTACAATTATCGGTATCAATCACGGCGATCGCTTTGAGCGCTTGACCTTATCGGCGCGTCAATATGGATTTAGTTCTGAAGATATGGCGATCGCTGATGCTTGCGAAATCGGCACAAAAATTATCTCTGCATTCAAAGCTGAACCTTCCGAATATCTCAACTCAGTTTTGTGGAATAGCGGATTCTATCTCTGGCTCTATGGATTAGATAGTGAAATTGAGAACGCGATCGCCCACGCGAAAGAAATTATTAGCAATGGAGCCGCAATGCAGAAATTACAGGATTTACGCAGTTAACGGACTTTATTTAAAAAGCAATGTTTTACCACAGTGGCAATTCATGAATTGCCACTACATTTTATTGTTTTGCGTAAGTCCTAATAAAAAGAATCTAATCTTCTACAGCGATCGCGCCATGAAACATGCCCATTCCACAGCTAAACTGAAACATTCCCACAGTCTGCGGCGTAAATTCTACAGGTGTAGTTTGATTGAGAACTAAGTCTTTAGCAACATGAAAATCAGGGAAGAGAACTTTTTCTAAGCAACTACTAGGATCGCGGCGATCAAACTGTAATCGTACAGGCTGACCGCGTTTAACTGTGACCAATGAAGGGACATAGCCACCATCGACAGTAATTGTGACTTCCTGAAAGCCTGCATTGATTTCTGCTTGTTGGGATTTGGGCTTGCTGCCGAGAAACCACCACAGTTGAGCAGCTATTAGAGATAGACCACCGACTGCGATCGCGATTTTAAGAGCTATAGGCTGTTCAATTGGTTGAAATCGCGCAGAGGATGAATTGTGATTAGTCATCTCTTCTGCGGACATACTTGATGCTATGCCAAAAGATAAACTAATACTTACTAAAATATTGACCACTTGATATTTTTTCATGGTTGTTTCTCTTAGGTAGTTGAAGAAGGACGAAAATTTCGCAATCTTAAGGCATTGGTGACTACAGAGATAGAGCTAAGCGCCATTGCTGCACCCGCAATAATCGGATTGAGTAACCAACCAAAAAATGGATAAAGAATCCCTGCGGCGATGGGAATACCTGCGACGTTGTAGATAAAAGCAAAGAAGAGATTTTGTTGAATATTGCTAATCGTGGCGCGACTGAGTTGAATAGCGGTAACGATTCCTTGTAGATCACCTGAAATCAAAGTAATATCACTAGCCGCGATCGCGACATCTGTTCCTGTGCCGATCGCTAAACCAACATCGGCTTGAGCTAGTGCAGGAGCGTCATTAATGCCATCGCCAACCATCGCTACGACTTTACCTTCAGCTTGCAACTCTCTGATTTTGGCTACTTTCTGATCGGGTCGTACTCCCGCAAATACTCGTTTAATACCCACTTCACGAGCGATCGCCTCGGCAGTAGATTGATTGTCTCCAGTCAGCATTACAACTTCTATTTTCATTCTTTGTAAAGCTGCTACTGCTGTTTGAGACGAAGGTTTAAGCTTATCAGCAATGCCAATTAAGCCACAAGCCACATTATCAACTGCAATTAAAACAACAGTCTTACCACCCGCTTCCCATGAGTCTTGGTATTGATGAAGCTTACTAGTGTCAATCTTCAACTCATCCATCCATCGCCTTGTGCCAACTTGTACTAATGCGTTATCTACTTTTCCTTGCACACCACTACCTGCGATCGCTATAAACTCAGTCACTTCAGGAATAGTTAGATCGTTTTGCTTAGCATGGTTCACAACTGCTTCTGCTAAGGGATGTTCAGAATTACGCTCAATCGCTGCCACTAATTTTAATAATTCATCGTCATTCTTGTTGAGAGCAAAGACATCCGTAACAACAGGTTTACCTTCAGTCAAAGTTCCTGTTTTATCTAAAACGATAGTTTGGATTTTATGAGCAAGTTCTAAACTACCTGCATCTTTAATTAAAATTCCGTTCTCTGCGCCTTTCCCAGTTCCCACCATGATCGAGGTTGGAGCCGCTAAGCCTAGCGCACAAGGACAAGCAATAATCAACACACCTACGGCTGAAATCGTGGCTAGAGTGATGTTGCCCATGATCTCAAACCAGATGATAAATGTAGCGATCGCTATCGAAATTACCACAGGCACAAACCAACCTGTCACTTGATCGGCAAGCCTTTGAATTGGCGCTTTAGAACCCTGAGCATCCTTTACTAGCTGGACAATTTGCGAAAGAACTGAATCTTTGCCGATGTGACTCGCTCTGATTTGCAAACTGCCAGATTTATTCATCGTTGCACCAATTACGCGATCGCCCACTTTTTTCTCAATGGGAATACTTTCGCCTGTGACCATTGACTCATCGACTGTCGAGTTACCAGCGATCGCTTCTCCATCAACGGGAATCTTTTGACCAGGGCGCACTAGCACAATATCGTTAATTAGCACATCTTCAATGGGAATATCTGATTCTTGACCATCGCGCAAGACTCTCGCTGTCTTTGCTTGCAATCCAATTAACTTGCGAATAGCGTCCGATGTTTCACCTTTTGCCCGATTTTCAAATAACTTACCCAATAGGATTAACGTAATTACGATTACTGATACTTCATAGTAGACTTCTGGTTGTAAGCCCTGAGCGATAAAAAAAGTAGGATTTAAAGTAACCGTAATTGAATAGGAAAAAGCCGCCAGAGTTCCCAATGCGATCAAAGTATCCATCGTGGCAGTATGGTTCTTGAATGCTTTCCAAGCACCAATATAAAAGGAACTACCACACCATAGTTGTACTGGAAGTGCGATCGCAAGCTGGAACCAGCGATTATGTAGCCATTCAGGAATCAGTGGAATCTGCAATCCTGTCATCATCGGCAGCGAACCAATTACTAAGATCACCCCGATCACTCCACCGATCCAGACTTTGCGGGTTAGATCCTGCATCTCTGATAGACGAACATTTTTTTCGCGATCGCCATCTATTTGATCTGGCAAAATTGCTTCATACCCAATATCCTTAATCACTTTTTGAATAGCCGAAGCAGAGGTTTTTTTCTCATCGAATTCAACCGCTACTTCTTCAGTGGCAAAATTGACATTACTACTAGCAACGCCAGATATAGAGCGTGTCGCTGACTGGATACTATTGGCACAAGAGGCACAGTGCATTCCGCTTAAGCTAAGTGTGACTTTACTCATAGTTAATCCTTAAATTGCTAGAAGTTATAATTACCAGCGCGAAGCGTCAACAATTATAACTTCTATTTAACTTCTATTTTTTATACCAAGCTTGCTTCCAATCTTGCATTTGCTTGATTTCTATTTGCTGTGAAGAAATAATATCTTTTGAAAGTTGCTTGATTTCGGGACGAGTAGATTTAGTGGAGGCATCTTGTGCCATGATCACAGCGCCCTGATGATGGGGAATCATCGCATTGATAAATCGCAAATCAAATTCGGCATCCTGAGCACCTAAATCTTGAGTCATCATCATGCCCTTCATTTGATCAGCATTCATCTCCATCATGTGTCCCATTTTGGCATTGTGAGCCATTGGCATACTGCTAGCGTTGGGATACCACTGTTTTCGCCAAATTTGTAATTCAGCAATTTCTTTGGTTTGAGCCATCACAATCTCATCAGCGAGCTTTTTAATTTCAGGGCGTTGTGATTTTTGTTGAGCTTCTTTCGCCATAGTGATTGCACCTTGGTGATGGGGTATCATTCCATCAATAAATCGAAGGTCAAAGTTAGCATCAGCAGGACCTAAATCCATTGCCATGTTATTCATATCCCCCTTTTTATCCATATTGCCCATACTTGTAGGCTTGGGAGTGGAAGTAGAAATGGAGCTAGGTGTAGAAGACGCAATGGGAGCGTTGGAAGAAGATTCGGGATTGGTTGTTGCTGTACAAGATGCTAAAGCGCCTGTTGCAAGGGAGGCGATCGCTACTAAACCTATGCTTTGAGATAAAATATTTAACTTAGGAAAATTCATAAAAATTAAGTTTTTTAGTTATAGAAATTGTAAATCTAAAAAATGAAATCAAGATGAAATCGCACTATTTCTTAAGTAAGCTCATGGCTATGAAGTTGAGGTACATCAACGTAATGCGAGCATTTGTTAGCCTAGTTTAAGTTCGATTTATATATAATATTTTTGGCATGATAGAGTAATCATCTTTATGCCAACTAAATCGCCTGTTTTTAGCGGTATTTGCGATACATTTGATCGATTAAGCATGATAAGTGAGCAATCTATACAAATTAGACTCTACAAATTTAAATTCTACAAATCTAATCTATCTAGATAGGCATTAATATTCCTTTGATACAACCTAAAGTTATATAGTGTATGTAATATTGCGAGGCAAATTAGACGATTTTATGAGCGCGTAAATTTTTAGCATTTAGCTTTCTTAAAGTATTTACTTGTTCCTGCAAGCACTCAGTTTTTTATTCTCAAAAGCAATTCACGAAAAAAACAAAGTCTATATAGTTCAATATTTTTAAAGGAGAGATACGAATTGTGACCGAGGGCAACCAGAACATTGCAGCAGAGACTTTGTTTGCGGATGGTGGAGAGATGGGTGAGTTGATGCGATCGCTAGATTGGTCGCTTACCCCATTAGGTGCAGTCGAAAGCTGGCCCTACAGCCTGCGTACCTTGGTAAGCATGATGCTAAGTAACGACTTTGGCATGTTGATTTTCTGGGGGCCAGATTTGGTGCAGATGTACAACGATGGCTACCGACCTATTCTTGGTTCACTGAAGCATCCTTATGCGATGGGGCAATGTGGTAGGGACTGCTGGCCAGAAATTTGGGATATTATAAACCCAAAACTTGAACAAGTACTCAGTACTGGAATAGCAGTTAGTTCCGATGATTTTATCCTCTATATAAATCGCTATGGGTTTATGGAGGAAACGCACTTTATCTACTCTTACAGTCCGTTACGTGATGATGCCAGCAGCATTAATGGGATTTTAGTGACCGTAACTGAGACAACAGAGCGGATTTTAGCCGAGCGCCGCGTCAGAGTTTTACGAAACTTAGCCGCTCAACTTCATGAAGTAATCTTAAGCGAACAGATTTATCAAATTAGTACAGAAGTGCTAACTACTGATCGTGAGGACGTGCTATTTGCGCTAATTTATTTAGTAGACCAAAATGGTATTCAAGGGAACTTAGCAGGGGCTAGCGGATTACTACCTGCTACAAGTTTCGCTTCTGAGGTAGTGATACTAAATGAGCGGACAGATATCTGTCCGTGGTCTGAGCCTATGCAGAGTCTTACTATGCAAATAGTGCCAGATCTCACGGCTTGGGATGGATTTGCAGAAGCAGGAGAATGGCTTTATCCCGAACCACCGCATACGGCTCTAAGTCTGCCTCTGATCAGTAGTTCTACCCAAAAAATTATTGGCTTTCTAATCATCGGGATTAGTCCTCGCTTAGTCCTAAATGAAAAGTATCAAGAATTTTTGGAACTTACCTCTATTCAGATTGGCATAGCGCTGGACAATGCAAACACATATAAATCCGAACAAATACGTGCTGAAGCTTTGCAGGAAAGTGAAGAGCGTTTCCGTACTTTAGCTAACAATATTGCTCAGTTTGCTTGGATGGCAGACGAGAAAGGATCGATTTTTTGGTATAACCAACGCTGGTTTGATTACACTGGCACGACGCTAGAAGAGATGCAAGGGTGGGGCTGGCGGCAGGTGCATCATCCCGAACACGTTGAACGGGTTACTGAAAAACTCCTTAGATATCTCGTAGCAGGTGAAATCTGGGAGGATACATTCCCCCTTCGCTCCAAAGATGGTCAGTATGGCTGGTTTCTCTCGCGAGCTGTCCCTGTTAAAGATCCTCATGGTAAAGTGTTGCGCTGGTTTGGCACAAATACAGATATCACTCTTCGCAGGCAAGCTGAAATTGCTCTACAGGAAAGCGAAACCCGTTTTCGTAATATGGCTGACAGCGCACCAGTTATGGTCTGGGTTACAGATCCTACAGGCTACTGTACATTTCTTAGCCAAAGCTGGTTTGACTTTACAGGACAGAATGAAGAAACAGGCTTAGGATTTGGCTGGTTAGAGGCGACGCATCCAGAAGATCGGGAATATACTGAAAGCGTATTTATCAACTCTAACCAGAACCATGCAGAATTTCGGGTTGAATACCGTTTACGACATAAAGATGGCGAGTATCGTTGGGCTATTGATGCAGCTAGCCCTAGAATTACAAAAGACGGACATTTTGAAGGTTACATCGGTTCTGTAATTGATATTACCGAGCGTAAAGAAATAGAAATTGAACGCGATCGCAGTCTCCAACTAGAACAAACTGCTCGTGCAGAGGCAGAGTTTCAACAAAAGCGCCTTAATTCAATTCTGAAGCAAGCTCCTGCTTTCATTGCGATCGCTAGTGGTCGCGAGTTTATATTCGAGTTTACTAATCCTTTTTATCAGGAAATGACTGGCAACCGTAAACTAATCGGTCTTTCTGTGAGAGAAGCCTTGCCTGAAATAGAAGGGCAGGGATTTATTGAACTGCTTGAGCATGTATTTGACACTGGAGAGACGTTTTTTGGTGAAGAAATGCCAATTCTACTAAATCAACGTGGGAATGGCAGTTTGGATAAAATATTTGTCAATTTTATCTACCAAGCTCTCTACGATAGCAATAATATTATTGAAGGAATCTTAGTCTTTGGCTTTGAGGTCACCAATCAGGTTGTAGCCAGACAGCGCGCTGAAGCTTTAACAGAAGACCTGAAAGCCCAACAAATTGCTTTGAAAAGAAGTGAAGCTCGTTTTAGCTTACTAGTCGAAGCCAATCTAATTGGTGTAATTTTGGCGAGTGCTGACGGCACGATTAGGGAAGCTAATGATGCTTTTTTGAAAATGGTAGGTTACAGTCGGCAGGACTTGCAAAATGGAGTCATGAATTGGCATGAGATGACTCCAGCAGATTATTCTGCTCAAGATCAGAAGATTTTGCAAGAACTAATTGCCTCTGGAAAAAGTGCGCCATTTGAGAAGCAATATATCTGTAAGGATGGTAGCTACGTGCCAGTTTTAGTTGGTGCTACTCCGATAGAAGAGGATGAACTTGCTTGGGTATGTTTTGTTCTAGATCTAAGCGAAAGCAAGAAGTCTGAGACCTTACTCCGCAAGCAAGCTGAGGAATTGTCGAGAGTAAATCAGGTGAAAGACGAGTTTCTGGCTACAGTTTCCCATGAGTTGCGGACTCCTCTCAATGCTATCTTGGGCTATGCGACAATGCTGCGTTCTAGAAAA
>JAYVVP010000010.1:0-17786 GCA_043786935.1 Pseudanabaena sp.
CTTATTTTCTAAGCTTTATCATCTTGGGACTGCTGTGGTTTAGTCATCAGATGGTCTCACATTATGTTGTACGGTCAGACCGTGTACATATTTGGATTAATCTGCTATTCCTAATGTTTATTGCTTTGATTCCTTTTTCAGCTTCATTGTTGGGTGAAAATCTCACTCATAATCCTGCAACTATTTTCTATGGTGTCAATCTGCTGATTACAGGAGTAATCCAGTATGTGCATTGGGAATATGTAACTCAGAAAAATCGTCTAATTGATAAAAATCTAGATCGACGGTTAGTTCGAGCAGTTCAAAAAATATTTCTGTTGATTCCGCTTACCTATGCGATCGCGATTGAGGTGTCTTTCTTTAGTATTCCTACAAGTCTTGCACTTTATAGCCTGATCACATTAGTAGGAGCATTAAATATGCATGGCATTTTTAAACAATCTCCTCGAAACGTTTCTACAGAAGAAATTGATTCTTAAATTTATTAACTGATCTTAAACTTACACAACCAGAGGTATGGCGCTTTGCACCGTACTTGTAAATCCTAAAACATAAAATAAGTAATACTCAAAAAACTATGAGAACTGATAACCAAGGAAAATTTGAGTTGGATGGAAAGATATCTGGGAAAATGACCAGAGGAACTGAGTTTCCTTCGGCTCCTGATTATCCTGATCCAATTGGAACGCTAGACACAGACATCTCATTTGAAGCAGTCGTTATCGAGAATGCTGAGAAGGTAGTTTTCCGAATTACTGATGTCAATGATCGCGGAAACCAGCAGATTGATGAAGTTCGAGAACGAGGAACGCAAGCAATTACCGTAGGTCAAATTTTTTCAGTTGATGAATTAGTTGGATGGGACATTCAACCTATTTTAGAAAAAGTTTAGAAACAAAAATGAGAGGCGGTGATTTTTACTAACTCTCATTTTTTGTTTTAAGCGCCACAGACCTCCAAGATGAAGTTAGTTGCCATTGCCAATAAGAATGAAAGCCGACCAAAAATAAGGGTGTTGGAATTCGCTTTGTTTGGCTTGAAGTAGACTGAGCTGGGACTGACGCAAAGAATTAATGATGTTGTCTCCCTTTTGCAACTGCGTATAAAAATTACTCATTAGCAATTGTGTACCTTGATCGCTCACTGTCCAGAGTGACGCGATCGCTGCTTTTGCCCCAGTACGTTGGATTTGATAACCGAAGCCAAGAATCTCTTCACCACTGCCCCCCACGCCGCCGATCGCAGTTTGGCAAGCACTTAAAACTATTAATTGCGTATTGGGTAACTTCCATTCGCGCAATTCTCGCAAGTTCAAGCGATCGCCATTGCCTAACAGCACAAATGAATCTTCAGGAGTACCGCGCACAAAAGCGGCATGGGTGGCTAAATGAATGAGATTGTAGTCACCAAATTGAGAAATTGTAGAATTACGATTGAATGAACTATCGACTAACTTGGTAGTATTTGGCAATGTCGCCGCAATTTTATCAATTTCTTTGCCAGCGAAAGGCAACCCTGTAAAAGTAAACTTTTCATCACCGATCGTAAATTTAACTTCGCCTTGAGTAAAAGCTGCCGCGATCGCTTTGAGTGGAGTTTTCTTAGCTGCCTGCACATCCAGAAACCCTGAAGCCGTTAGGTAATTAAAGCTGTATCGCTCGATCAGCCATTGTTTACCATCATAAAGCGCAGCCAAAGGAATGTAGCGCATTTGTCCATCAGGAGCATAGAGCAGCAGTTCGATATTAGCGGCTTTGAGATCGGCTTCAATCGGTTTGATCAGATATTGGTATAGATGTTCGGAAGATTCTTTTACATCAGCAGAGCCTGGATCTTGTAAATCAGCCCGAAAGTCTTGCAGAAGTTTAGTAAATTCTTGAGGTTTAACGCTGATCGAACGTAAAATTGGCGCAGATTTGGCTGGTAAAAGTACTAAGAAAAGACGATCTTCAAATAATAACGGATAGAAAAGCGCCGCCCGATCGCCAAACCTCTGGACGTTGGCTAATAGCGATCGCGAAGTTGACAGACTAGAACTTTGTTGCAAGGCAGTCTGTTGAATTTGAGCAGTTAAGGGCGAACCGTTGATTAGCGATTTGAGATCGCTGGTAATGATTGATTGTTCATCCGCAAAGAGCGTAATTCCTGAAGCAGTGCGTTCGTTCCCTTTGACATCGCGGAGATAGTCCTGAAGTTCTTGAACTTTTAGCAGATCGAGAATTTGAATAGCTTCGTTAATTCTGCCTTGCTGCAATAATAGTTTTGCGAGATTGCGATAGGTATAAGTAACACTTTGTTTGTAAGCAGCTCGGTCTTCACGAGGCAACATCCTGATTGATCGACGAATTGATTCACGCACATTTACCGATTGTTTCAGAAAAGCGATCGCACTTTCAAGTTGTTTCTGTTGGACGAACAAGTCGCCAATATTCGCAAGCACCACGGACTCGGTACTGCGATCGCTTACTTCTTTAGCAATATTTAGTGCTTTTTGATAGGTGTTAAGCGCTTCTGTCTGCTTACCAGTATTAGCATAAGCCCGACCGAGATTGCTAAGTGCTACACCTGTACCAGTGCGATCACTAACCTTTTCATATTGAGCGAGCGCCTGCTGATGAAAAGCGATCGCCTGCTCCCCTTGACCCAATCGAGCATAAGTACTACCAATATTATCAAGGGTAATTCCAATTCCTAAATCATTACCAATTTCTTGATAGATAGCTCTGGCTTTTTGAAAAAGCGCGATCGCATCTTGATATTTGCCACTATTGCTATAAAGTTGCGCGAGATTATTGAGATTGTTAGCCTGACCAGCTTGGACGACCACAGTGTTTTCCCCTGTATCGCCTACCGTTGCTCGCACTGACAAGCCGCGACTAGTTAAAGTAGGATTGCTATTATCTTCGCCTAAGACATCATGTAAAAATTCAATCTCTGATTTTTTTAATCCAACAAAGCCCTCATTAGACAATTTGAAATAGATTTTGTTAGCTTGATCCGCTAACTCTAGCGCCCGTCGATTTTGACCAAGACTAAAGTACAAAGCGCTCATGTTATTGAGAATTGCTGCTTCATCGCCCCGATAACAACAAAGAGAACGGACTAAAGTTAATGATTGCTCATAGGACTCTAACGCCTGAGCATATTGGGTTTGGTTAGCATAGATCACGCCAATATTATTTAGGGTTTGCACACTCTCAATACGGTCATCTCGCACATTTGCGCTTGTTAAAATTTGCTGATAACTAGCCAAGGCTCGATCATATTGTGAAGACTTAAAATAGATAGAAGCCATCCGCGAAAGGGTAACACTTTCGCTAGTTTTCAAAGAGTCTTGATCGCCTTTTTTTGATTGAATGCGATCGCGAAAAATATCGAGGGCCTGTTGATAGATTGTCAATGCTTGAGCATATTGCCTCTGTTTATCAAACACATCACCAATATATTGCAGGGTATAAGCTACATCTACAGTATTTCCACCAGAGGATTTAGCAATTTCTTTAGCAATCTTTAGAGCTTGCTGAAAATAGGGACTTGCTCTCTCATATTGCCCAGTCGTTAAATAGACATCTCCCAAGAAATTGAGTGTGTCTCGCTCACCACCTGTCGCATTCCATTTCCTAAATATCTCAAGTGCTTTTTGCAAATCAGCGATCGCACCTTGAGCATCGCCTTTCTGCAAGCGATCATATCCCGACTGTTTGAGATAAATTGCATCAGTAATTTGCTGTGTCCGTAAATCGTCAGCAGTTTGCGCGATCGCCTTTAGCTCTAGCTCTAATTGCACAGGTGCAACTGTTGGCACGCTTATCGTCACCAGCAATATTCCCAAACCCGCAAGATTACGAATGAAGCGCATAGCTAACTGCCCCCCTTATTTAAAGGTTAGATTAAAAGCTAGATCTAATTTTTAGCTTTTGGTTTGTCTTGGCGATCGCAACAAAACCTTTGCGCCTCAGAAGTTTTCGCGTGTTTAGTTTTTCGACCACTCACCCGTTCTCGCCACATCAGAAAAGATGATCGTTTCATTGACTTCCGCATAATTTTAATCACATCAGGCTCAGAAATGCCAAATTGGTCGTAAATCGTATCAAAGGTAGTGCGATCTTCCCATGCCATCTCGACAATCCGATCAATATCGATATTAGTAAGTTCTTTTAGCTTTAGTTTATCCATCGATTTTATATTTTTTGCAATTAGCGCCAATATACTGACAAGGCAATAAATGAGAAGTAGAACAAAGCACTCCATCTCATTTCTTTTATAGCTTATTTATTTATCGATGCTACCAAAATGATCAGGTGGCCAAAATCGGAGAGTTGCTTTGCCAATGATATTTTGCTGCGGGACGAATCCCCAAATGTGACCGTCACAACTATTATTGCGATTGTCACCTAACGCAAAATAGGAGTTTTGAGGCACTGTCGTCAATGGCAACTCATATTCAGGGTATTTAACTAAATAAGGCTCAGAAATCGGCTGACCATTGATATAAGTTGTCCCTGCTTTAACTTCAACTCTATCGCCTGGCAACCCAATAACTCTCTTGATCAAAGAAATTTTTTGCTTCTCAGATGATAGCCCACAACCTTTTACTACAGCATCGTTTGGCTCAAATACAATTATGTCATAACGCTGCGGCGATTGAAACCGATAGCTCAATTTATCAACAACGATGCGATCGTAATTTTGTAAGGTCGGCTCCATCGAGCCCGATGGCGGTAAATAGTATGCTTGTGCAACTGCTACTCGAAAACCCAAAGCTAAAGCAACAGTCAAGCCTAAAGTTTGGGCAGTGTCTCGCCAGAGCCCAGTTGTTTTTGTGTTTTGACCTTTTTTGGGTGAATTGTTAGATGGTTTAGATGGTTTTGACATAGGAATTAATTTGCTCTTGGTTTGATTTTTGATTTTATAAAGCAGCAAAGATTGACTTGAGCCTAGGCTTTTTATCCTTGTTTCCAATGACGTGCTAATTGCTTTGCCTTTAGTCCTGATTCAATTACTTCTAATAATCTGGTCATACCTGTTGTATTCACAATTTCGTAGGTTTTATTGGCTCGCCGACAAGCTTCGATCGCCCTTTCGGTAAGTGAATGGCTTGCATAACCCGTCACGATAATAATTAAATCGCCACCTGCAATTTGGCTCTCACCCTGCGCTGCAAGTTGCAAACCGTCTTGCTCCGTATACCACATTAAATTAATAGCCGAATCGCGCAACCGATTTTTGACAGCAGTTTGTAAGCGATCATGTCCACCAAATACCAAAACCTTGCCACCAAGGTCGGTATACAAAGCAGGACGCTTTTCAGATTTGCGGTGTTTGATCGTGGGCTGCACGTCAGGGGCTCGATCAACACGAGAGCGATTTTCGAGAGCTTTATTATAAATAAATGTAAGTGTTTGTTCATGGCTGCCACGCAAACGAGCAACAGGACCTTCTTCACTGTGAGAATTTATTTGATTGATTAGAGCTTCGACTATTTCTTCAAGTGAGCCGATCGCTTTTAAGTCATTGGCATATCCACGCACCGCGATCGAAGAGTCTGTGGCGCTAAAGAAATCACGTTGTTCTTCGATCATTTCTAAGAGATCAGCCTTTAATTCGAGCCGCCATTGAGCGGTTTGTTCAGTTATGCGTTCATCTAGTAATCTTTCTTCGCTCAAAATCAATTGGCGATCGGCAAGCTGCGCCGCTAGAATCGGTGCTTCGGCAATTTCTTGTCGAATATCAGCCGCCTTTTTTTCTAGCCTTTGCTTAGTCTCGCTGTCTGGTTGTCCATCACGGCTAAACTCTTGCAGCACATGGTCAATTTTGCCAAGTAATGGTTTTAAGCGAGCTTCAATTTGAGCTACCGCATCTTGGATTTGGCGATCGCGTTGTAGTTGCAGCCGATTTTGTTCTAACTCTACCTTTGCCATCGTCAGCAAGTCGCTAACTGAGGCTTCCAGTTCATCTAATTCAGAAATATGCATATTTTATTTAAGATTTGCTTAAGGTCTAATATTTACTTAAGTTTAATCAATTGAGAATTAAGTTAAGCCAAACGACTCTGAATAAGTAATTATAAGAAGTTATCGTTACTACTTCCCAATGTAACCTCTTGTTTGCCTAAGTGTGTATAGTTTTATGCTTCAAACCGATATTGATCCCGTTCCATATATCGATTACGCATTGTTAGATCCAGCCGCCAGTCATGAACAGGTTGATCAGGCTTGTGAAGAAGCTGATCGCTTAGGTTTTGCAAGTGTCTGTGTTTATCCCTGTAACGTCAAGCGTGCAACAGAACGCTTACTCAAAACTAAAGTAGAAATTTGTACGGTGATCGGATTTCCTAGTGGTGCAACCACCTCAAACGTTAAGCTTTATGAAGCAATGGAAGCCGTGGAGAATGGCGCAACCGAATTAGACGTAGTGATTAATTTTGGTTGGCTAAAAACTGGACAAACCAATTTATTGCATCAAGATATTGCACAAATCTGTCAGGAATCGGGCAAACCTGTTAAAGCGATTTTAGAACTAAGCTTGCTTACGCCCGATGAGCAAGAACTCGCCGCCGAGGTATGTATGGATGCAGGAGTAACTTTTTTAAAAACAGGCACAGGCTGGGCAGGAGCAGCTACTCTGGAAATGGTGAAATTTCTTAAAGAAATCTCGCGTGGTAAAGTTGGTATCAAAGCTTCAGGCGGAATTCGTACTAGAGAACAAGCGATCGCCCTAATTGATGCAGGCGCAACTCGCATCGGCACATCTCACGGCGTAGCGATCGCCCGCGAAAAAAATTAATTAACGTTCTTTACTTTAGGAAAACTTTAGGGAATTTAATATTAATCCCAATCAATCCCAAAAAAATTTGTGTGTAATTTTAATATCCTCAAGGGGAAGCATAAGATAGAAATGTAAGCGCCAAAAAGTAAGTACCAAAAAGTAATTGCAAACACCCTTAAATTTGTGATGCCAACCCTTGATGTCAAATATGCTTATTCGATGGGTCTGGGAGTTTTAATCACCCTGACAGGTGTTTCCTTGTGGCAACGCTTGACCCCGCCACCAACTCGCGATATCGCTGAAAATACTGAAGCTTTGAAAGTAATCGTCCCACCCTTACCGACGACTTTTACTCGACCTATTTTAAATGATGGCGAAAATATTGGCAGCCTGCGAGTTGGCAACCGCACGGAGCGCTCAGTGCGGATCGTGTTATTTTCGCGAGTCACCTCTCAAAATGTTTGGAAAGCGATCGAGCCGCTCAATTGGGACTTTGCGCCCAACGAGGGCGGTAAAGAGGGTTTATTGCTCTCGCTGCCAGATTACAAAATAGCGATCGGTAAAGGTGACGTGATCGTTGCTTTTGCGACCGATGGCTCTCGTACCTACTGGGGACCAAATATTGTCGGCGAAACTGAGGCTCCATTTTGGGATAGCCAAAATAAAGAATGGAGCATGGTATTACAACCATAGTCGCATGCGTTGCGGCGATAGCTTAATTATGAATCTAAGAAAGAAACCTCCCGCAATGCAGGAGGTTTCTTTCTTAGCTGTCAGTTAAGTCTTTGCGCTTAATCAATGGACGTGGAACTGGTGGACGATCCTCAGCAGATCTAGGACGTGGTGGATAAATACTACCCGAGCCATTACCAATATTTGCTGCTATAGATGGCTTAAAGGGGCGATCGCTATAGTTACGCTCCCCATACTTCCTTGGCGCAAACTTACCACCCCCTGAATTACCATTAGGTTGTTGACGGCGCTTACCTTTGTAAGGAACATGCCCAATAAATTCACCATCAATAATCGTCAAAACATCCCCATAACGTTGGACATTTACACTCCAGAACTGTCCGATTGCATCAGTTGGCAGCAATCCTGTGAGACGAACCTTAAACTTGCTGTACTCCTTATTAACCTTGTCGTTTTGCTTGTCAGCCTTTTGCTCAGTACGTCGAACTTTAACGATTACAGAGTTTTCTTCGATAGATTGACTCGATATCTCACCACGCACTGAAAAATAACCATCTTGGACATTTGGATCAATTGGTATATCTGACTTGCCTAGCTCAACAGGAGCCCACACACCAGAGATCTGAACATGTAATTTGCCTGCTTTGTCGTTTGTGCGCGGATAAACCACCCAAAGATAATCTTGCTCACTCTGCAAGCGTTTCTTCACAATTGAAATAATTTTACCAAGTAATACTGCATCAACTTGAGAGCCATCAGCCGCTAGGATATACCCCTTAGAAAAATTATCTTCGCTCGCCACATATCTACCATAAATTACCCCGATCGCTCTATATTGAAAAGCCTCTGTCGCCGATGGAATCGGCTGCAAACAAGTTTTTTCTTCTTTGGTATCCTCAAGGCGATTATATGCGTCAGCCTGAGCATCCACCGAACGATTAATAAGCGGTAACTTAACCTTTGCAATAGCAGGGATAATCTTGGGAATAGATGAAACCGTTTTAACTGGTTCCTCAATACTTGGCTGAACTAACTTTTGCTCTTCAGACTGAGTAGACTCTGGAGACTTGGGAGCAATAACTTTGATTACTTCTAACTTAGGCAAATCTTTAATCGGAGGTTTAGGTGTAACAGATGTTGGTGAAAGCGTATTACTTAAGTTATCAGATTGACTAGACTTGTTAATTTTACTCATGTGAACCTCCAGAAAACTAAGGTGTCTAATGCGGACTAGACCTTACTGGGAAATTGCTAGAAAATATGTCGATCAACCTTCGATTCATCTTATGAAGTTTACATAAAACAACCCTTCAGTTGACATATATCTCAGTAAAACCTGAGATTAAACTATATTTAAAACCCACCTAAAATAAGTTCCGCAATAAAAAAAATATTAGGTAGTCTAACTTATCCCCTTTTAAGTTTGGCTTTACAGACTTAGCTTAATTAGCGCTACTGTCTAGATTTAGCTTTGACTAAGATACAAAACTTTAGTATCTTAATCAATTTAAGCATACACCGTTCTATTTGGTCTTTTAAGCCTGATCATCCTTAATAAACTTAAACGAAGCTTTGCACTGTCTAGATTTTAATTTTTTATTAGCGATCGCCGCATCTTAAAAAGTTCAAATGTTCTTAAGAATATACAAAGAATTCGCGAACCGTAATTGATAAATTAGGTTGATAAATTAGCTGCTATGAGACATAGCCCTCAAGTTCGGGAAACCCGCCTATACTATGGTAATTCTTCACATAGATTCATATAGCACAGCTTTTTATCCAAAATTTAATTTCCATTTGTTCACAAATTGCTGTAAAAAAAACAAAACCCTGATTAGGGTTGGTTTACATTTTGCACATTGCCATTGCCAATACGCAAATGCGATAAATGAGTAATATCTGCCAATGATTCAATCGATACAGAGGATTTTATGACATCTGACAAGCAAAATTTTGGATTGATTGGTTTGGCTGTGATGGGTGAAAACCTGGCTCTAAACATTGAGCGTAATGGGTTTTCGATGAGTGTATACAATCGCAGTCGCGACAAAACTGATAAGTTTCTGGCAACACGCGCTGCGGGCAAAAATTTTAAAGGTGCATTTACGATTGCCGATTTTGTGGCTTCGCTAGAAAGTCCTCGCAAAATGATGATTATGGTGAAAGCAGGAGCGCCTGTTGATGCCGTGATCCAAGAACTAATCCCTTTCTTAGACGAGGGTGACATTATCATTGACGGTGGCAACTCGCTATACAACGACACCGATCGCCGTACTGTGGAACTAGAGAAAATTAATCTCAAGTTCATCGGTATGGGCGTGAGTGGTGGCGAAGAAGGCGCACTCAATGGACCGAGCATGATGCCAGGTGGTCAAAAGTCTGCCTATGCCGAGATTGAGCCAATCGTGACTAAGATCGCTGCTCAAGTTGATGACGGCGCTTGTGTGACCTACATTGGCAAAGGTAGCGCAGGGCATTATGTCAAAATGGTGCATAACGGCATCGAATATGGCGATATGCAACTGATCGCTGAGGCTTACGATTTACTAAGTACTGGTTTGGGCTTGACGGCGAGTGAGTTACATGAAACCTTTACGACCTGGCAAAGTTCTGAGCTTGATTCATATTTGATCGATATTACAGCGGATATTTTCACTAAGATCGATGACCTTACAGGGGATGCTCTGGTCAATAAAATTCTTGATGCTGCGGGGCAAAAGGGAACTGGCAAATGGACTGTACAAAGCGCCTTTGACCTCGGTGTACCGATCCCCACCATGATTGCCGCAGTGACAGCACGAGTGATGTCTTCATATAAGGAAGAACGAGTAGCCGCATCGAAAGTGCTAGTTAGTTCAACTTCTGGTAAGTATGAAGGCGATCGCCAAGAATTTATTGATGCTGTGCGTGACGCTCTCTACTGTTCCAAGATTTGTTCCTACGCTCAAGGTATGGCACTACTTGGCGCAGCTTCACGTGAGTTTGGTTACGATCTGAATCTTGGCGAAATTGCCCGTATTTGGAAAGGTGGTTGCATTATTCGTGCTGCTTTCCTTGACAAGATCAAGCTAGCTTTTCAGCGCAATCCTCAATTGCCTAATTTATTAGTCGATCCTGATTTCAAGCAAACGATTCTCTCTAAAGAAGCTGCTTGGCGCAAGGTAGTCATGGCTGCTGCACAGTTGGGTATTCCTATCCCTGCCTTTAGTGCATCTCTTGACTATTTTGATAGTTATAGACGCGATCGCCTCCCTCAAAACGTGACACAGGCTCAGCGCGATTACTTCGGCGCACATACTTATGAGCGTACCGACAAGCCCAGAGGCGAATTTTTCCACACTGAGTGGATGAAGTAAAAATAAAAGGGGCGATAGCCTTTAATGTTTGACAACAGAAGAAAAAGCCCACTTTGCAAGCTTTTTCTTCTTCTTTATTCAATAGGTAGCAACTTGTGTTGTATAAACTACTCAGGGCAGAAACAACTTGTAGCGCTTTTCACTAACACAATTTGTTGTAATTAAGTACAGGTTTTTCCTAAGGACAGAGTTAGTTTATGAGTCGTATTCGATCATTTTGGTTCTTGGCGATCTCACTCAGCGTGGCGATCTCCATTTTATTTAGTTGCCAGCCCAATCAAGCGATGACCGTTGATAAAACTGCGATCGCCTCAAAAAATATTAGTCAAAACAAAGCTCTGATAGCCGATCTTGGCTTTCGACCCGAAACTAATGGTTTCAGTTTCGACAACTACGGCAATAAAAACGGCATTCAAAACCTCACACCTGTTAATATGCAACGGATGTTTGGCAAGCAAGTTTGTGCCACTGAAGGGGAACAATGTGTACTAACTCCGCCTGCTGAACGGTGGATGGAGGAGCAGAATAAGGACATGGATGGGGGGCATTGCGAAGGTATGGCGGCTCTAAGTCTCTTACTCTATACCGACAAAACAGCAGCAGCAGAATTTGGGAACCCAATCAACCTATCCCTGCAAGGTAATGAGAAACTTCAGCGTGAAATTGCTTACTGGTTTGTTACTCAGGTAGTTAATCCAACTAACTCTAATGAGATCAAGGGCAAAACTCCAGTTGAGATTTTGGATCTACTGACGGAAGGGTTGAAATCAACCGCCGATCCTACCTACACTATGGGAATCTACAAGCTAGGGTTCAAAGGCGGACATGCCATCACACCCTATGCGATCGAAGACTTAGGCGGTGGTAAAGTTGCTGTGTTGGTCTACGACAACAATTATCCGAAACTAGAACGCCGCCTTGAAGTTGATCGCAATGCTAATACTTGGCAATACACTGGCTCAACCAACCCAAGCGAAGCTGAGTCTGAGTATTTTGGTGATGCCGACTCGAAGACGCTCAGACTCACACCCACACCACCTCGGTTACAGCAACAGGAGTGTAATTTCTGTGGCAATGCAGAATCCGAATCGGTCAGCGGTAGTTCTGAAGAAATTGTCGCCAAAGGTAAGGCGAGTTCAGCAACTAAATTTAACCAAATTTTCCTAGAAGGCGATGCTAACCTACTGATCGTTAACGGCAGTAGTAAAATTGGCTACGAGAACGGTAAGTTTGTCAATGCTTTTCCTGGTGCTTCCTTTATTCCCATGAAGAGTGTCGATACCTGGAAAAATGACTTAGAACCAATCTATAACATTCCTCTTGGCACTCCTTTTACGATGACGCTCCAATCTAGCCGCGAAACAAAAGGCAAAGAAACAACCGATGTAGTGATGATCGGCTCTGGTTACGATGTTGGTCTATCGGGTATCAAGGTACTTGCTGGACAAAAAGACTCGATCCAGTTTAGTGCTAGTGGTCGCGACCTCTCTTATACACCCAGCAATCCTGAAGCTCCTAACATCTTGTTCGGGATTTCTACCGCCAAAGACGACTACGAGTTTGAGCTAGACAGCGTAGAAATTGATGCAGGTGGAACTCTGAGTGCCAATCTAGACACAAAGAAAGGTCGTCTCGGTATCAAAATTGCTAATACAAAACGAGAAGCAATTTTTAATCCCATCTTTTCGCGCATCGATAGCCAACGAGAGCAAACATTTGAAGGTGAAGACGTAACTTTAGCTTCGGGCGATACACTTTATCTAGACTATGCGAAGTGGACTGGTAATGGAGCTAAGTTGACCTTAGAACTCGACAAAGGCAGCAACGGCACGATCGATGAAGTGACAACACTAAAAGATAAGAAGTAGTGGATCGCTATGTTGAGATCTTTACTTAATTAATTGAGCT
Source organism: Pseudanabaena sp. (assembly GCA_043786935.1). GTDB lineage: Bacteria > Cyanobacteriota > Cyanobacteriia > Pseudanabaenales > Pseudanabaenaceae > Pseudanabaena. Next base: position 12,726 of record JAYVVP010000010.1, read on the forward strand.
AAGACAAATAATCTAATTGATCGGGGTGATTTATTCAGTTGCCCCGATTTTTTAAACTGCCACAAAATCTAAATCTAAAATTTTCAGATGCTAAATAGTTTCTTTCTATAATTCGTAAAATAGTTAACAAGCTGGAAACCTAAAGGTGTAGATTATGACCCAAGCATTACACTCTGCCATCGAGTCAATCAATGCTCTGAGTTTAGAAGAAAAGCATCAACTCTGGTTAATTCTGGATGAGGCGATCGCGCAAGCAGAAGAAGATGGAACAGCACCAGAAATTCAAAAGGTACGCGAAGATTATAAAAAGGATGATTACGTCATAATTGAAATATAAAAAATGTCTCAAACTAGCGATCGCTATTATCTTTTTAACTACAATTCATGATTAATGCGCCAACGGACAAAATTTTAGCGATCGGGTTGATGAGTGGCACATCGGTGGATGGCATAGATGCCGCTTTGGTGGAAATCATTGATCGCCTTGGCAATCTCGAAACCAATTTAATCGCCGAACAAACTTATCCCTATGCCGATAATCTAAGAACTGAAATATTGTCGGTCTGTGCAGGTGAGGCGCGATCGCTCCAGCAAATATGTGAACTCGACGATCGCATTGCTAAGAGTTTTGCCCAGGCAGCGATCGCGATTATGGCAAAAGGCGATCGCTTACCAGATTTAATTGCCTCTCATGGTCAAACTGTCTTTCATCGTCCGCCAGTTTCTAGTTCTGAAAATGGGAAAACTAGTCTGGGTTATACCATTCAGCTTGGACGTGGCGCAGTAATTGCTGAATTAACTGGTATTAAAACTGTAAGTGATTTTCGAGTTGCGGATATTGAGGCTGGCGGTCAGGGTGCACCCCTAGTATCGATGCTAGATGTTTTGCTACTTTCAGATCCTACAAAATATCGAGTTTGTCAAAATATTGGTGGGATTAGTAATTTGACTTATTTGCCACCTAATTCACTTGAGAATCAAGCACAAGTTTTTGGGTTTGATAATGGTGCTGGTAACGTATTGATCGATATGGCAACTCAAAAGCTATTTGGTGAAGTTTTTGATAAGGATGGCGCGATCGCACGTCAAGGTAATCCAGCTTTAACCATAATCGAAAAATGGCTAGAGCAAGAATTTTTTGTGACTGCACCACCCAAATCTACAGGACGCGAATTATTTAGTCCTGATTATTTAGAAAAATGTTTAAGCGAATGTCAGGGTTTAACTAATTACAATATTCTCGCAACTTTGACCGAGTTTACAGCTATGGCAATCGCTAAAAGTTATCGTGATTTTCTGCCCGTATTTCCTGATGAAGTTCTAATCGGCGGCGGCGGTGGGCGCAATGGCTATTTGATGGAACGCTTACAAGATTTGCTCACTCCTGCGATCGTCAAACGAACTGATGATTTTGGCATGAGTGGAGATAGTAAAGAGGCGATCGCCTTTGCCGTATTAGGATATTTGCGACTAAAAGAACGTTCGGGCAATTTACCCAGTGTCACAGGGGCAAAGCGATCGGTATTATTAGGAAAAATTTTCCAATAAAAAAGGTGCGCGAGGCGCACCTTTTTTATCTGCTAGAAGTCAAAAAACTTTAAGCAGCAACTTCTTCGTCACCAGTGACGATCGCTTCATCTTCGGCATAAGCTTCAACATCTTCAGCAGATACTTCATACTCAATGTCTTCGATATCGCCATGACGACCTTCGTAAATTGCATCAGCAAGTTTGCCAACAATCAACTTGATCGAACGAATCGCATCATCATTTGCAGGAATACCGATATCAACGCTATCAGGATCGCAATTGGTATCAAGAAGAGAGACGATTGGAATCTTCAACTTTTGGCATTCTTGAACTGCGTTATACTCACGCTTGTGGTCAACCACGATCACAATGTCAGGTGGCTTACGCATAAGCTTGATACCGCCAAGATACTTACGCAACTTTTCCATTTCACGGCGTAAGGTCGATGCTTCTTTTTTAGGAAGGCGATCAAGAGCACCACTTTCGTCGCGGCGTTCGAGATCCTTAAGGCGCTCGACACGGGTTTTAATCGTTGTCCAGTTGGTAAGCATTCCACCTAACCAACGTTGGTTGATGAAGTAACTGCCACAACGAGAAGCTTCTTGAGCGATTAAACTCGCAGCCTGACGTTTTGTACCCACAAACAAAACTTTTTTGCCTTGTTCAGATGCTTGACGCAAATAAACATAAGCCTCTTCAAGATATTGAGCAGTTTGAACTAGGTCAATGATGTGAACACCGTTACGCTCTGTAAAGATGTAAGGTTCCATCTTGGGGTTCCAACGACGGGTTTGATGCCCGAAGTGAACTCCTGACTCTAGCAATTGGGCTAGGGTTACGACTCCCATTTAAATTGTCTCCTGTGTTCGGGTTTATCTTTACGCATGAGATGGAATTTAGTAGTTACAAGTAACTCTAAACACCCGAAGCCTCAAGCGCGTGTTTTTTTACAGCCTATCTAGGATAGCGCACAATGTACATAATAGCAAAATAGGCGATCGCCTTTTTACCGCAGACAGATAGTGTGATCGCCTAATTCTCTATCTCAAAACTAAAATAGGCGATCGCTTTATTATTTTTATTTATTGCTGCGATCGTCCAAATCTCATTAAACAATTTTAAACCAAAGATCTCAACCTAAAAATTTTTTATACAACATTTACAAATCAATGATTGGCGATATCTTCACACTTTACCAAAGCAAATTTGATAAATGCATTGCACTAAAATTGATAGACTGATTTGTTTATTAATACTTCTAATATATAAGCTTTATTTTAGAAACTCTTTTATTTTATGATCATTGTAAGATACTTTATTCTCTGAAATTGTTATAGAACCCTGTGTAGTTAGCAAGTTAAAAACTTCTCCTGCTAACTGAGGTGACTCTTTGAACTTGGTTCTAATAGTATTCATTAGAGTATCTTTAGTTGCTGGTCTATTTTGGCTATAAGTAACAAGTTGCGTACAATATGTTTTGATTGCTGAAACTAAAGCTGTAGATTCAACTGTAGCTTTTGTAGCTGTAGTAGTTTTATTTTCTTCTTTTTTAGTGCTTATACGTTCGGCTGAACGTCCCTGACTTTTAAGTAAATTTACAACATGATCTAAATCAGTATCATTTGAGATAATTACAAAATGTGTTTCCTTGTGCAGCTGTTGCATTAAAACACCAGCAAAAAAACAAATACCAAAGTCGGCTGCATTTTTACCCCCATTTGTCATTTTAAAGATTTTTAGCTTATTTGAACTCACTGTTCCACTTAATGGAATAAGCCAGTCAAGAGGTATTTTTGCCCCAGTTTGTGCATAGCAAATTACAACTTGTGAGAACTGCTCTAGTTTTTCTTGTAACTGAGAAATCTGATCAGGACAATTTTCTAAGTCAATTAATAATACTCGACCTGTCTCATCATCATTTTGATTAATACTGTGATTATCTTCAATCATCATTCTTCATAAATATAAGTTGAGCCGTAGCCTCGAAAACTTTTAGATCGGGTACGAGGCTGAACTAGAGAAATTATTTTATGCTTGGACTTTAGCAGCGATCGCCTTAGCAATCTCTCTTAGTGCTTTAGCCGAAGCAGATTCAGGATGCCCTAAGACAATTGGTATACCGCGATCGCCACCTTCGCGCAGACTGATTTCTAGAGGTACACAGCCGAGCAGATCAATACCAAGCTCATCTGAAGTTTTTTTGCCGCCGCCTGAGCCAAAAATGTCGTATTGCTTGTCTGGCATATCAGGTGGGATGAAATAACTCATATTTTCGACAATGCCCAACACGGGAATCCCCATATTTTGAAACATCTTTAAACCTTTACGCGAATCTAATAGCGAAACAGTTTGGGGAGTGGTCACAATTACGGCTCCCGCTAGTGGTACAGACTGCGTAAGTGTTAATTGCGCGTCACCAGTTCCAGGTGGCATATCCACGATTAAATAATCAAGTTCGCCCCAATTGGCTTGATACAGAAACTGGCGAATTACGCCATTGAGCATGGGACCTCGCCAAACTACTGGCTGATCCTTGTCAATGAGAAAAGCCATTGAGATCATTTTTACGCCATAGTTAAAGGCTGGCTCAACCACATCTGTGCCATTTTCAGCCTCAACTACTTTTACCTGTGCAGATTCCATTCCTAGCATCACAGGCACATTTGGTCCATAAATATCAGCATCCAAAATGCCCACTTTTGCACCCATATCCGCAAGGGCTACGGCGACATTAACGGCGACCGAAGTTTTGCCTACGCCGCCTTTGCCACTAGAAATAGCAATGACATATTTAACACCTTCGATACCTTTCAATGCATTTGTAGGGGCGGCAGGTGTGGCAATCGCAGGACTATTAGCAATCACTTTCACCCAGACATCGGTAACTGTAGCGATCGCTCTAATGGCATCTTTACATTCTTGAATTAAAGGATCGCGTTTAGAGCTATTCGGATCGCTTAGCAGCAACGTGAAGCTGACAACCCCATTAGACTTGATGGCGATATCACGCACCATATTTAGCTCGATAATGCTTTTTTGGCGATCGGGGTCGATAATTGGCTTTAATACATCCTGGATCGCCTGTAAATCATGTAAATCAGCCATAGATTTAAAAATTTTAAAATTGCTCAATATTGCCAATATTTCATTAAAGCTCAAATTAAGAGCCAACATTATTAATTTGTTCTGATCTAGATCAAATAACAAGTACGTTAGGATATAAAGCCTAAAAGGTAATACGGAGTTTAGGTTCTAACAAAGATGGTGATTACTTTAATCAAGTTTAGCCGTAAAGATTTATGCTTATGGTGAATCATAATTTTTGCAACTCTATACAACATTGGGAAATAATCCGTTGCCACTCAATTATTAAAATAAGTAGCTATATTTAGGTCAGGAAATAAATCCATGAGTAACGAAGTAAAAGTTATCCAACCCTCAGGAAGGCTGGATGTGACAAATGCTGCAGATTTTCGCCGACAAGTTAACGATATTGCCGAAGCAGAAAATTCTCCCAAGTATTTATTAGTCG
>JAYVVP010000011.1:0-2347 GCA_043786935.1 Pseudanabaena sp.
CAGACGCAGACTGATTTCAAGTAATCGATTAATCGCTGTATAGCCTTGGCGATAGCGCTCAACCTTTAGCCCATCTTGTTTTCCCGAAGAATCTAGCAGTGCATAATCATCTTGGACTTCACGCAACTGTGTAATATACTGCACGCTATTTTGGGCAAGCGAGACTAAAGGTAATAAATTTGCATAAACGGACTGATAAAATCCTTGAGTGGCTCGAGTTGCCATTAAGGTCTCGACTAGATACTGTGATGATCTTTCTAAGCGATCAAGTGGCACAGGGATTTGAATATCATAAACAGGGCTTGTTAGAGAACTAGTTGATGGAACTTCATTTCCTATAGGTGATAATTCTGTAATTGAGGATAGAACTGGTTCTTTCTCAATTGTCAACGATCCGCCTTGCCGAGCGCTTGCTTTGACCTTGTGTAGAAATGGCATCCATTCAGCATGCCATAGCTCACAATCGAGGCGATCGCAAAACTCTAAACCTTTATTCAAAAAATCTTGCCAAGTTTCAGCTAGGCTTATTTCTGCACCAATTTCTTGTAACTGAGCAATAGTTTGCTGCGCTATTTCGCAAACATTCGGTGGCACTACTCCCGTTAACGGTAACTCTTCGATCGCCATTTCTAAATCAAGAATTACCAGATCGAAACCTTGATCAGCAAATTCTTGCTGAACTTGGCGCATTTCGTTCCATTCAGGTAAATACTCAGCTTGAATGCGATCGCGTAGACTTTGAATATATCTCACTGCCGACTCTGGGTCGCTGCGTTCTCCTAGCTGCACACTACCGATCAGCAACTCGCCTGCTTCGATTAAAGACTTTGAAAGTTCCCCATCAGACAAAGGAGGCGCAACTTCGAGATAACGGAGATCGGAAAGCAAGTCCTCTAATACAGCTGAGACTTGGAGTACAGCTTGAAATCCGACAGTTACGGAACCTCCCTTAATTGTATGCACACAACGATATAATTGCTGGATATCTTCGCGCCAATTAGTGGCTCTTAGCTGACCGACAGTTTGCACATATAATTGCAAATATTTCTGAGTATCTAATTCAAATAGAGTACGCAGTTCATCTTGTAGCTGTAAATCATCAAACTCAGAATTTGCCATTATTTCGCTATCTCTTCAAGTTCAGCATTATCAGCTTGCAGATCAAGTTGCGAAACTGACGGTAAGCGGAAAAATTGCACTCTCTCTAGCAATTGCCGTGCTAACATTCCCATCTTGCCCGATTGGTCGCGGCTAAATTGTGCCTGAGAAGCAGAACGCTCCGCGATCGCTTCAATATCTTGGATCGAGGCTAAGCTAAATTTTACGGCTTCAGCGATCGAGCTAGAGGACTCAGTTACGGATGCGCCAATATCAGCTAGTTCTTCGGTTACAGTCGCGATGTTAGTGAATGACTGTTCAGAACTATTAACGCTGCTAGTAAAGTCCGACACAAGGCTATTTACGTCGCGCACATCCTGATCAATACCCGATACAACCACATCCACAAATCCAGTCCGTTGTTGTAGCACTACCAGCCCCTGATTGGTTTGAGTTGCGAGATTATTAACCTGTGAGGCGATCGCTTCAAATTCACGAGCTACAGAAACAAATTGTTCGGGGTCACGTTGTTCTAACGCCCGCGCGGCAACCATGGAAGCGTTGGTCGCGAGTACCTGAGTCAACGATGCTAAACGTTTTTGATCCAGCACAAATTGTTTTGCCAAAGCGACGAATTCACCAAGATTTTTAATCCTTTGCACCATCTGTACCGTGGCTCTCTGTAAAGACTCAATCGAAGCTGTCAGGTAAATAACTTGTTCCTCACCTTGTCGAACCGCTGAGCGCACCCTTTGTACAGCGCGATTGGAAGCGATCGCTTGTTGAGATGCATCTTGAGCCAATTGGTTTACACCCTCAATTCCCAAACGGGCTTGGACAACTAAGGCTTCTTGTTGCTCAGCATTTTGAGATACCGCGATCGCTAATTGTTCAAGGCGATCGGTGCGGAGCGTTACTTGCTTTGCGGTCTGCAACACTGCTGCTAGCACTTCTGCTAACTGCTCTGATAGACGATTAAGCGTATCTGCAATTAACCCCGTCGCATGAGGACTAACCTCAGCCTTTGCAGTCAAATCCCCTAGCTCAAGCTCTGATACCACATCCAGCAAATGTGAAATTTCGTCTTGAAAAATATTGTTTTGGACTTCGGCTTCCATCTGAGATGCCGACTGGTCTTGCTTACTTTGGGCAAGATTAAAAGTCATTAGATTAAATACATCGGCTAGCTTACCAATTTCATCCTTCGCCCCAAGCTCTACCTTTAAGTCAAAATCACCTGCGGCGTATT
>JAYVVP010000012.1:0-2338 GCA_043786935.1 Pseudanabaena sp.
TCAGGTGATCGCGACAAGTCGTTAAGCTCAGATGATTCTCATAAAGAGCAAAAAGCGAAAAATAAGAATCAGCTTAATAATTATGTAGCGATCACTGTGGTTTTGTTTGTCACCTTTATGGGGGTATGCAAAGTCAAAAGCGATAACGTAGTTCAAGCTATGCAAAAAGCTCAAACTGATCGTATTGATACATGGGCTTTTTATCAAGCTCGAAATGTACGTGCTGAAATTGCCAAATCAACGATCGCGCAATTAAAATTACAGTCTCAGGTAATACCTCAAGCCCAACAGTCCAAACTTCGCGCTGACTATGACAAAGAAATTGCTGTATATACAGCGATCGCTTCTAAGCAAGATCAAGAAAAGGATAAATTGCAGCAACAAGCACAGGAAGCTGAAAAGCTATACGAGCAATTGAATGTCCACGACGATCAGTTTGACCTATCAGAAGCAGCATTTGCCCTAGCGATCGCTTTACTAGCGATGACATCTCTCACTCAAAAAGGCTGGCTCTATGGCGCTGCAATGGTTCCCGCTGCTTTTGGACTGTTTATGGGATTCGCAGGTTTACTAAACTGGGACTATCATCCAGATGCTGTGACCAAACTTTTGTCAGATAGTGAAATTCACAATATTTATCAACCAAAATCCGCAACTTTGCCTCACTCTAAGCCAAGGCTCTAAAAAAATCTAAAAACATAACAAAAATATGTAGTAAGAAACGCTTTTTGCGTCGTTCTTAATAAAGTATTAGACTAATTAAACTATGAAAAACTTTATTCAAAATCTGCTCCGCTATCCGACATTTTTAGCTTTAATTACGGGTGGTGTTCTGTCTGTCGTCATTGCACCGATCATTCCATTACTAAAAAAGCCTCTAACCGCGATCGCGATGATCACTGCCGTAGTTAGTGGATTTATTGGTGTATCCCTTATATTAAGAGCTATGCTAGGACTAGACATTGCCTAATTTTGGCTCAAGATTTTGACTCAAGCATGAATCTAGAGGGCAAAATCAAAGCATAAATTCTCTAAAAATCAATCTACAAATTAATATTCACTGCGTAAATGTAAACCTATGGCTACTACAAGACGAGTTGCTCGTGTCGCCGAACTAATCAAGCGAGAAGTCAGCAATATGTTACTTAAAGATATTAAAGATGATCGCGTCGGTATGGGCATGGTCAGTGTCACCGATGCTGAATTATCAGGCGACCTTCAACATGTAAAAATCTTTGTCAGTATCTACGGCACTGAAGAAGCAAGACAACAAACTATGGAAGCCCTAGCCTCGGCAACAGGCTTTATTAAGCGTGAAGTTGGGCAGAGATTAGCTCTACGCCGCGTTCCCGAAGTCATATTCCATGAAGATCGCTCTTTTGAGCGTGGTGTCAAAGTTTTGTCACTAATCAATCAGCTTAGTCGTGAACGAGAAGAAAAGGAGTCAAGTCCAGAATCAAGCTCAGACCCAGAATCAAGCTTAGAAGAGAAGGAGTCAAATCCAAGTGATTGAGTTGTTTAAGGCTGGTGGGTGGGTCATGTATCCACTCGCTCTTATGTCAGTTATAGCAATGGCAGGAGTCATGGATCGGCTAATCTTTTGGTTTGGCATTTTTAAGCTAGAACAAAAAACCGCTGAAAATATTTTGGCGATCGCTCGTCAAGATCTAAATCTTGCGGCTCAAGTAGCCGAGCAATCTCTAAAAGTTCCCATTGGGCGCTTTTTATATGCCCCACTAGCCCTAGAAGCTCCAGAACCCGACCTCTTTCGTTTAGCGCTTGAAAGCTCAGCCGATGAAGAGCTAACAGAAATGCTCAAGGGTGATAAATTGCTTGAATCGACAATTACGATCGCGCCCTTGTTTGGTCTATTAGGAACTATAACTGGACTTTTAATTTCATTTAGTACGCTAAAAATTGGGGATGTTGCGTCAAATTCTAAATCGGGTTCGCTCACGCAAGGTATTGGTGAAGCCCTGATTGCTACAGCTACAGGTTTAATTATTGCGGTTTTTGCATCTGTATTTCACCGTCTCTTTTTAGCATTTCAAGATCAGCAAGCTAAACTATTTACAAAGTCTGGCAATCAATTAGAGATAATCTATCGCCAGCATTGGAAAAGTACGCAATCTCGTACATAAAAAACTCAAACTCAAAAAATAAAGAGGCGCTAAGCGCCTCTTTATTTTTCTATGTACTAAGACTAATGAGACTCTTTTTGAAAGCCGTGTCCTTGTCTTAGAAAGCATTTAAGAATGCAAGGGCGCACCAAAACAGGTATAAATACTGATGAAGTCTAGTATTAGCCTATCAAGATGCGCCAACCCTATAATACCGA
>JAYVVP010000013.1:0-6747 GCA_043786935.1 Pseudanabaena sp.
CCCCAAACGCCTATCGAGGAGCTAGTTGAGACTCTTTTAGGTGCAGAAAAAGAATTAATGGCAGCACATCAAGCGATCGCGGGTGTTCCTTATAATGGGTTATCTCAACGCGATCTCAATCGTTTCTATCTCAATAGTGATGGCGCTATGCGGAATGAGAGTAGTTCCTATAGTTCCATTTATCTCTACACTAAAACTGAAGAAGAAGACCGAAAACCTCGCAGTGGTGGAGCTTATAGGGTTAGTCGTAGTTTTGAAGGCTTAGATGTAAAGGGTTGCGTTGAAGAAACTGCGGAGAAAACGATTAGTCATTTGAACTATGCCAAAATCAAATCTGGCAAGTATGTAGTTGTGTTTTCTCCCGAAGCTTTTTTAAGTTTGATTAGTGCTTTCTCTAGTCTGTTTAACGCTCAGAGCATTCTCGACAAGAATAGTCTCTCTACGCCTGAATCTATCGGTACAGCGATCGCTTCGCCGCTATTAAATGTTAGTGATGATGAGCTTCATGTTGGAAATATCGGAGCCTCTACATTTGATGGAGAAGGAACTCCCACTCGCAGGATTCCCTTAATTGTTGATGGTGTTTTGACTAATTTCTTGCATAGCTCAGTTACCGCTAAACGGCTGAATGCTGAACCCACAGGTCATGCTAGCATCGGCGCAAAAGTTTCGGTCAGCCCTAACTTTTTTCATGTGGAACGTAGTAGCGCTGCCAACTCTGAAAATGAAAAAATTTGCGATCTTGCTACAGCTGAGAATGTGATTTTGATTGATGATTTACAAGCACTTCATGCGGGAGTGCAAGCATCTCAGGGTTCCTTCTCTTTGCCATTTGATGGCTGGTTGGTAAATAAAGGCGATCGCGTCAGTATTGAGTCAGCCACTGTAGCAGGTGATATTTTGGAGTTGCTAAAGGCGATCGTTTATGTCGAGCCAAAAGTGAAAGTCACCCCTTCAGGTATTGCGCCTCAGATTTGGGTAAAAGATCTATCGATTACAGGCGAAGCTTAGATTTATAGTGCTGTTAGCTAAAAGCAACCCTAAAATTTTGTTGAGAGTGTTGCTTAGCAATATTTTCAACAAAATATTTGTTTAGATAGATTTATTTAGATATTACAGCTATTTGCTTTCAAACCTGCCACAAATAAGAATATAAAACCAATAGCGGGGCTTCGCCCTGCGACCCTTCTTGTGGCGTGGCGGGTTTGATCAACAACTGCTGTAAGATTAAGTTTTTCAAACCTTTATAAAACTTATTTGATTTATGTCTTTGCGTTGTAGAGATTAACATTTGACATTTGAGCACCATCAAATAGAGTCTCTTGCAAATTTGTCCAACTTAGATTAGCACCTCGTAAATCAGCGCCACGCAGATCGGCTTTGCGTAAATCGGCTCCCTTAAGATTGGCATAGCGCAAATTTGCCCGATGCAGATCAGCACTATTTAAGTTGGCATAGCTTAGATCAGCGCCAGTAAGATTTGCTCGACAGAGTTTAGCGGCGGCAAAATTAGTTTTGCTCATTAAAGCATGACTGAAATCTACCTTGTGCAGATCAATTGTTTGCAAATCCGCCCCAATAAGCACAACGTTATTAAACATTTTCCGCCCCTCCCGATACAGTCGCAAAAATTCTTTAACTTCCATTAATTACTTAGCCTAGACAAATGTCTATGAGAAATTGAGAATGTATTGAAGCAATTTAGGTTCCAATACATTCTAATATAACGATTTTATTACAACTGCTAAGACACCTAGTACATAAAGCTTAGAGATAAGAATCGACATATCGCCCTCTTTCTCTTTAGACTTTAACTTGTTAGCCTTCAAAAGAATCAAGATCTAATGCGGCTGATCCGCCTCGTTCAAGTTCGATTAACATTTGTCCTAATTGTCGCCAAATGAGAAAGGCAATGCCAATAGTGAACGGAATCGCGACTATATAACCAAATATAGTAGGCAGACCAAAGATTTCTAGTCCTGTTGACATAAATATCGCAATGCTGATGGTCATGCCAAGATAAGGAACTTTTATGCTTGCACTTTTGAGTTCTAGCATGACGCGAGAGGACTTACTCTTTGACCACTTATTAACAAGATTGCGTAAAGTTACTTCAAATGATCGCCCACAGGCGAGTCCCGCAACAAGGGAAATAGCAAATAAAAAATATGGCGGATCGGAGGGAAAGTAGTAATTCACGATTGTATAAATAAATTTTTGTTTTAAAAACTTGTCTTAGATTTTGAAGATTAATGCAAAGCAAGCAATCTCAGTTACTCATTATCTCTCAAAGCGTTACTCGCTTGCCTAAACCTAGATTGTTTTAAAAACTGCACTTCGCACATTTTTTAAAGTTGTTTAACTTGAATTAATCCGAAATTAATCTGAAATCAATCCAAGTGCAACTAGTTGCGCTTGCGCTTTTTGCAACGACTCGAGCCATTCGCGATCGCTAATACTGTCAGCAACAATTCCCGCTCCCACCTGTCCCCAAATATGATCATTGGTTTTGAGCAGTGTACGAATCAAAATATTCAGATCCATATTTCCCCGTTTGTCGATATAACCACAAGAACCATAAAACAAATTGCGGCGCTGCGGTTCGAGTCTCTCGACAATCTCCATACAACGCACCTTCGGACAGCCTGTAATTGTCCCCCCAGGAAATGTCGCCCGAATCAGATCGACTAAAGTGCGATCGCTCCTCAATGTGCCAACGACATTACTGACAAGGTGCATAACATGACTGTAACGCTCGATCACTAGCAATTCATCCACCTTGACGCTACTCCATTCACAAACACGCCCCAAATCGTTGCGTTCTAGATCAACCAGCATAATATGTTCGGCTTGTTCTTTAATACAAGCAAGTAACTCGCGCTCTAGCTGTTGATCATGCTGCTCATTTTTGCCACGTGGTCTTGTACCTGCGATTGGACGAGTCTCAGCATGGCGATCGCGCAAGCTAACTAAACGCTCAGGCGAAACACTGATCACTTCGCCCCAAGTTGTACGCCAATAACTCGCAAATGGCGATGGATTAATATGTTGCAAATGTCGGTATAGCTCCCATCCATCCGCCGACCAAGGATAGCCAAACCGCATTGAGAGATTTGCCTGAAAAATATCACCCGCATAGATGTGTTGCTTCGCTGTTTCCACCATGGCTTCATAGCCTTGTTGCTCTGGTGAATAGGTTGGAGCCTGTACTGATTGTGAATAATTTGGTAATTTAGAAAAGCTTGATCTTGAAAGTCCATTACTCAAGCGATCGCTTAGCTCTGTTAATTCATGGCGATCGCTAGCGGCTAGCCAAACATTTTGAGTATGATGATCAACTACTGCAAAGCTAGATGGCTCATACCAAAATGCAACAGGAAAGGGTAAAGTATCAGGCTTAGTATAGGGTAAACGTTCAATTTCCCATGCGAGGTCATAACCCAACCAACCCAAATATCCACCCGTGAAAGGTAACTGGTCAGGTAAGTCTAAATTAGAATTTTGAGCTGTTCTCATCCGCGATTGTAATTGTTCAAGACATGGCAAAATCTCGCCAACAGCAGGAGTCCAAATCTGACGCGGTTTACCTGCGGCGATCGAATAATGCGCTAGTTTTGAAGAGGATTTTGCAGGACTCTCTAGCAGAACTGTAATCGGTTCATCAGCATAAAGCGATTCCCAGACATCAGCACCAGTGATCTCATCAGGTAGCGATCGCTGAAGCCACAACCAATCATCGGTCATAAAGAAAGTTCAATAATTCAGTACGGTCTTATTATAGAGAGACGGTGCTGTGCGCCGCCTTTCGATTGAAGATATCCACTTGAGTGAGCCGTAATCAAAATCTATGAACCGCACCTTATTTATTGAGATCCTTGTAGGAACTGGACTAATAGTATTAGCGAGTTCGTTGCCAAATAAATTTTATGGTGCAAATGATCGCAAGTTCATTATCATTACGATCATTACTTGCATTGCTTCAGCGATCGGCTTGGCAATATTTTTTAGTATTCCCTTATTTACAGACCTTAATTTTTGAAGCTAGTATTTTGCCATAGTTGGCTCAACGATGTAGGCATAACTATCGATCCCACCCTCGATATTTTTAACATTGGTAAAGCCTTGATTAACAAGCCATTGGCACATTTGTGCCGATCTCATGCCATGGTGACATAACACTAATGTTTCTACATGAGGATCGAACTTCTCCTTAAAATCTCCCGCCCATTCTTCATATTTGCTCAGCGGCAAGATTGTAAAACCCGCGATCGCGGCAATCTCAACCTCATCATGTTCACGGACATCGATTAGTTGTAAGTCTTGACGATCGCCAGCTAAACGTTGAGCTAGTTCCTGGACAGTAATTTGTATGATAGACATACGAGCAAAAAATCTCTTAGATATGAGTTCAAAACATAGCATAAACCCATATAAACTAGACAAATGAGCCAGCCCATCGAAGAATTGTTGCAAGACCTCAAGAGTAGTGATGAAGATATCCGCGATCGCGCGACTCAGGGGCTTTGGGAGATGTGGTTTACGCAGAAGGGAATGCAGGGCTTAGAAGTCTTACGTCAAAGTCAAATGATGGCTGATAGTGGCAATGTTAGACAAGCCGAGCTGATGTTGACCCAATTAATTCGCTCTCAACCAGATTTTGTCGAAGCATGGAATCGTCGTGCGGTTTTGTTTTATATGCAAGGCGATTATAAACGTTCGATCAAGGATTGTTTGGAAGCGATCGCGCTCAATCCTTATCACTTTGGCGCTGCTCATGGTTTGGGACTATGCTACGCCGCTATCGGCAATTATCGCGAAGCGATCGCCACTTTTCGGACAGCGTTAGAAATTCAACCCTACTCGTTAACCAACCAAAAGCTAATTCTTGAATGCACAGCCATGCTCAATTAATTAGAATTAAGCTTTTGCTAATAGTTGCTAATAATTGATATTCCAAAGTGGAGTGCGGCGAACAAAGGCAAGAATGCACACGCCAAGGCTAATACACAGCCATCCACCAATGAGCGCTAGCAAGGGTAAAGCTTGATTAAATGTAACTAAAGATGCAATTTTCCCTGTGAATTGAGTGGAGAGAAAAGCACTGATTAATAAAAGAGCTGTACCGATTTCCCAATGCTGTAAATGAGCAGTATGGCGAGGGCGATCGCTTTGCAAACTATTTGGCGCAACCAGTTTTAGAAAAAATCTAGCGATCAGGGGGCTGACAATGCAAATACTCAGCCAAGCGATCATACTTTCAGCAGATAGCTTAGCGGGCAAAGGAAACAAAAACAAAAGCAATCCACCAACCGCTATAAAAGCTCCTCCTGCCAAAATCCCTGCACCTTGCGGTAGTAGCACATGAGCTAGTCCTAAACTGTCACGCTCAGTTTCTTGCTTGGCAAGATGAAATTCTTCGCGGAGTATTTGGGCTAATTGGTCTGGTGTACCTTCTTTTACAGGACTTGTCAGCATCGTCATCGCTAATGGGATCGTGATTTCTCGATTAGATCCGCCTAGCTGCATCCAACTTAATTCGCCGGTTGCTTCTTGCAATTTGACAACTGATAAACTCGAAAAAGGGTGTAAATCAATCCTATATTCCGCAGCGATTCCCCACAAACCACTAAATCGAAGATGTAAGACTTTTTCACAAGATTGCAACTTTGCTTGCCATATAAAAAAGCCAGTAAGTCCAGTAATCGTAAAAACGATCGCCGCGATCGCTCTAATGTTGGCTGAAAAATCCAGCATTGTCCAGAAGAAAAAGCCCAACACGATTAAAACTAGGCTATTAAACTGACGTGGTTGTTGTCCTAGTGAAGATGGACTAACCAAAACTGTTTGGTCAGAATAGGTAACGATATTAAGAATATCTGTACTAATTTCTTCTGAAGGTTGCTTGGCTTTAGCTCTAGATTTTGCCTTAACCGATTGCAAAATCATTGATCCCGATATACCTATAAAAGTAGAGGCAGGTAAAGTCCACCAAACCGCGACTAGAAGTTTAGTCAAAGCTTCTGGAGATGTACTAAGCCCTGCGACTAGAAGTAACCAATAAGCCGCAATGCAAATTAATTGCCGTTGTGAAAATATGTACTCAGAATTTTGACGACACACACCGACAATCTTACCTGCCGCGTAAAAACCGATCCCACCCCCCGTAACTACCAAAAAAATTGAGATCAATAAAAAATCTACATCGCCTATTCGCACTAATTGCGCGATCGCAACTAATAGCATCAAAAGACCCGCAAAACCAAAATTTGCGGAAATAGGATAAGTCGCTTGTCGCCATCCCCACCCGACTTTACCTGACACTAATTGTGGCTGTATGGGGGAAGGCGAAACTTGCATAGGCAATAAAGTTTTTTAAAATCTTTTAATAAATTTGAGTTAAACAGTGGCGATCGCTTCGTGACGAGCAAAAATCATTCGACCTGCCGAAGTTTGTAAAGCACTAGTGACAATCACGATCACTTGTTTGCCCACATATTCGCGACCTTCCTCAATTACTACCATAGTTCCATCTTCGAGATAACCAATACCTTGAGATGCTTCTTTACCCTCTTTCAAAACTTTAAGTTCGAGAGAGTCACCTGGTAAATAAGTTGGTCGTAAAGCTTGAGCCAAATCATTAATATTCAAAACTTCAACCTGTTGCAAATTAGCAACTTTATTAAGGTTGTAATCATTAGTAATCAAAGTGCAGCTTAGCTCTTGAGCCAGACGGACTAATTTGGCATC
>JAYVVP010000014.1:0-17639 GCA_043786935.1 Pseudanabaena sp.
TGCCTTTAACTTTGGCAAACAAGCCCTAGAGGGCGTTAACCCATCGCCTTCGGGAATAAAATTGCCTAAAGTCAGCCCTACGACTAAACCAAAAGCGTCGCCTCCAAATCCAGATGGTAAAACTTCATTTTTTCTAGACGAATCAGAAATCATTGCTGATATGAAATCGCGATCGCAGCAAGAGTTAGGAGGACTGACTCGACCGATTGCTGTCGCCAAGACAAATACTAGCGATCGCAAAACTATGTATTCAAAAGTTGATCGAGCGTATAACTCGATGCGCGATCCCTTAGCAATTTCAGCAAATGCTGATGAAAGAATTTCTGAGCGAATTATCGCCTTGCGCCAAAAGATGTACACACGTAGTCGATCTTATGAAACTAATACTAATTTTGATCAAGCGATCGCGACTAAGGCAAGCACTAATCTACCTTTATTGTCTACACCAGTAGAACTAATTCCTATTCATAGTCGTTGGGTAGATCGAGAAACAGCTTTGTCTAACTCAAAGAAGTTTATTGTTGAAGATGTGGAAGTATTGCCCAAACCAACGAGTAGTTTTTTTATTCCTGATCAACAAACACAGACCACTGTTGTCAACATCAATCGACCTTAGTACAACAAAAAAGCCAATGAGGCGCAAAGCACCCCCTTAGCTCTATGGATATGCAGTTTAAAGAGAGACAAATCTTGATTGGCGATTAGAGCGAAATGACAATCTTTGAGGAGATAGACTACCAGTGTTGATCGCCTGCCTGATCAATTCAGCCCTCTGGCTTGATTTAGTCATCGCATTTACCCCGCCATAGATTTCGCGCAGAGTTAAATAGTTTTGGATAATTAACGCTTCATTGTCAGCAGAGCTTTGAGCAATTTGGGCAGGAGTTAGTCCTGATCTGGCGATCGCATCAGCAACGCAGCCAATCACATGGCTAGGACGATTAACATGATGATCGAGCAATAAAGCTACTGCAAATTCGGAAGTCAAAATTTGTGAAAGCGTAAAACCTTTTAGCGTTTGAGATGGGCTGAAATAAAAGCGATCAAGTCGGGAAATCCCATGAAGTACTTGGACAGATTGAATCAGAGAATCCATCCCCGCGATCGCAAATCGCAAAGCCCAAATTGATTGACGCATGAGATTTTTATCAGCTTCACTGACAAGGCGAATGTTATTGAGCGAGAGCCAGCCTGTGATCCCATCTAAAGAAGTTGCATCTATGCCAAACTGTCCAAAATAATATTGAAACTCTGATGGATATCGCCTTTTTAAAGTAGTCAACAAGGCAGGTAATTCTCCCTGTTGTCCTGCTGAACCAAGTGTCCACTGGAATATGCCAAAACTTAAGTATTGACTGTCCCAAGTGTTAATTGCGTCGAGACTGCCCTCATTAGCAGACGTTACCAACATCACATTAATTTCCGATGGACTCATTTGTAACTGTTGCAGCAACCCTGAGCCATAAATGATAAAGTCGCGCAGTTTAAAAATGCCAAACCGATAAACACCAAGATCTTTAGTTTTGGCAAATGATTCTTGTTGTCCTGTATTCAACAGTTTAGCGATTACATCATTGCCAACCGTGGTAAAAGAAATTGCAACTTTATTAGGTGGATAAACTCCCTGCAATGTATTTTTGACCATTGCAACTTCAGAGTTTTGCGCGATCGGTGGAGTTGCAGCGGTTGGAATGAGCAGACGTTGCCCTACTTGCAGACTTGCAGGATTCGTAATGTTATTAATACGGGCTATCTCTCGCCAATCTGCATTTGCACCCAATAAACGTCTGGCAATACTTGAGAGTGTATCTCCAGATTTAACGATATATTCCTGCATACCTATTTCAGAGAGCGAATATCTCAAACTCTACTGGTTTAAAGAGCATATTGCGATCAATTGCTGAAAAAACTTTATTATTTACTTTTTCAGAATCTAAACATTGACAAACCAAATTAGCGACATCAGCACGATGGATAATCCCCGCAACAGTTGGATTTTCTGTCAGCACTGCATTTCCTGTCGCCGCTTCCGACTTCAACCCGCCTGGTCGAATAATCGTATAGGTTAATCCGCTAGCAACCAAATGCTGTTCCGCTTTTTCTTTTTCTTTGAGAATTGCACCCAAAGTAAGTAAAACTTCAGGTGCGAGAGCGACAACACTATTACCACTGCCAATTGAAGAAACGAGAATAAATTTTTTAACTCCCGCCTTTACTGCGACATCAATTAGATTTTTATTTCCTTCACAATCAGCCCGTTCGCCGCGATCGCTTGGCACTCCCCCCATCGTCGAAATCACCACATCGATCTTACTTTCCTGCAATAGTACCGATTCAAGCTCACTAGGATTCAGAGCATCACCAATCATCACCTCAGCTCCCAATGCTTCTAGCTCAACTGCATAGGTAGGATTGCGAAGCAATACTTTTAAATTCACAGATGGCGGTTCATTTTCTAGCAAAAGTTTGACAATCTCTCGCCCCACGCCGCGACTAGAACCAGCTAAAAAGATATTTTGCATAAATTCACTCTGAAATTTATAAACAATTTTTAAAAAGTCTTGCGAAGCGAGGCTTTTTAAAAATTGTTTGATTAATGTGATTAGACTTTAGTGCGATCTGTAAAAATTTCGTAGCCAGTCTCAGTTACCAAAACTGTGTGTTCAAACTGTGCTGAAAGTTGATTGTCAACTGTTACTGCTGTCCACTTGTCCGCCAAGACTCGCACCCGCTTTGATCCAGCATTTAAAATAGGCTCGATCGCTAAAGTCATGCCAGGACGAAACCGCACATTTGGTAACTGATGCGTACGGAAATTAAACACTGATGGCTCCTCATGGAGATTGCGCCCCACACCATGCCCTGTAAAATCTTCAACGATCGCAAAACCATTTGCTTTAACATGATCTTCAATTGCCCCAGCCAAATCAAGCATACAATTACCAGGCTTAACCTGCTCAATCCCCTTATACAGAGCCTCTTCAGCCACTCGCATTAACTTAGTAGCCTTTTCGCTAATTGTGCCAATGCCCACTGTGATACAAGAATCCCCATGAAAACCATTCTTAAAAGCACCAGTATCAATCTTTACTAAGTCACCTAGTTTAATCACCTTTTTAGCGTTAGGAATGCCGTGAACAACTTCATTATTGATGCTAGAGCAAATGCTTCCAGGGAATCCACCATATCCCTTAAAACTGGGGACAGCACCCATCTCACGAATACGTCGCTCGGCATGGGCATCAAGATCCATCGTGGTCATGCCAGGAGCAATTATTTCCGAAATTTCCTTGAGTACAGTTGCTACGATGCGAGATGATTCACGCATATAATCTAACTCACGTTGAGACTTGATTTCAATGCCCTTAGTTTGTTTAGGAGTTGATGGCTTAGGGGCTTTTTTGCTATCTGCGCTCGTCTTTGATCGCAGCGCACTGAGAATATTCATTAATTATTTGAGGATAGTATTTACAACAGCTAATATATTTTTAGCCTATAGAGTTACAAGATTGGTTATTTTTAGGTCAAATCACAGAATTTGACTAGCAAAACTTTCTTCATTAAAACTGATTAAGAACTGAGGTTCACTTATGACGCACTCTGCTGGTATGCCTCCGCTACCCCCACCTCCTTCTGGAGGTGGTTTGCCACAATCACCGCGCAGCAATCCTGCAGCGCCACCTTCTGTTCCACAGCGTGTCGCCCCCAATCCTCAAGCTCCTCCTAATCCTCAAGCTCAAGGTCGGGCTGCTCTGACTCCCGCCCAAATCCAACAGGCTCAAGCAGCTCAAAAGGCTCGTGCTGAGGCATCTGTTCGCCAAGCACAAATGGCGATTCCCACTGATACCCAAGTTACCAATGTGCCGCCGCCACCTAATCCACGTCCTCCAATTCGTCCAGGTCCACCGCCAAACTTACCAGGGCTAGGCATACCATCACTCTTGCAGCGCAGCTCAGGACAGCCAACTCTTGCTCAAATTGTTAAAGATGCTCATGAGCAAGGATGCTCCGATGTTCATGCAGGTATTAATGAGCCAGTGCGATTTCGTAGTCGTGGCTTAATGATTACACAGGAACAATATCCTGTCCCAGACAAGCAGACTTTTGACACTTGGCTGACTGAAATTATGGATGACAAGCAAATCCTGCAATTTCGAGACACCCTAGAATTTGATGGTGCAACTCAATACGAATTTGCCCGTTGTCGGATCAACGTTTTTGATTCGTTACGCGGAGCGGCGATGGTATTAAGACTAATTCCATTAAAGATTTTATCAATTGAGCAGCTTGGGTTGCCAGAAATTTTCCGTGAACTTTGCTATACCCACAAAGGTCTGATCCTTGTAACTGGCCCAACAGGATCTGGCAAATCAACGACAATGGCAGCGATGGTGGACTTTATCAACACCGAAATGCAAAAGCATTTAATTTCGATTGAAGATCCCATTGAATTTGTCCATCAAAGCAAAAAAGCCTTAATCAAGCAACGGGAAGTGGGCATCCATACTCACAAGTTTGACAGTGCGCTCAAGGCGGCTTTGCGCGAAGATCCTGATATCATTTTGATTGGAGAAATGCGTGATAAAGAGACTGTAAATACAGCCCTGAAGGCTGCTCAGACGGGTCACCTAGTATTTGGAACTCTGCATACTAACAGCGCAGTTAAAACGATTGAGCGGATTCTGAACCTTTATGAACCTGAACAACAAGCGCCTATGCGAATTCAGGTGGCGGAATCATTGGTAGGTGTTATCGCTCAATCTCTGGTACGTACTACTGATGGCAAGCGGGCAGCTGTTCATGAAATCCTGATCAATACTGATGCTGTACGCGACTACATCAAGCGCGGCGAGGTGGATGAGATTGAGGGACTCATTCCTAAATGTACCTATGAGGGAATGGTGAATATGAACCAATCACTCTATAAACTCTATGAGGATGGGCGAATTACAGAAGAAACAGCCGTAGAGAACTCGCCAAAACCTAATGAAATGGCGCAAATGTTGCGCGGTCGTATGTAAGTTAGAACTATTACACATTAAATCAAGGACTTAATTTAATGTGTAATAGTTCTAAATAAGGATATGTTCAATAAACGATTTTCTTCTTTTTATTAAGTTTGGTTCTTGATATATTTTAATTTTCAATTCTGCCAAATGGAGGTTGACAAAATATTCTCTATATAAAAAGGAATAGAATCTTTTTCTGTTTCTATAAAGTTTTAATACATTCTCATACAACTGATAGAAATTAAGTATTTAGATATACGCTATTTCAAACATCCATCAATTAAAGTTGGAATATTGAGATAACAAATACAAATACAGATTCAGTCGTTACTATAACCTACATCAAAAGTTATAGCTAGGAGATTTATAATGAGAATTGCCCAAGTTGCTCCCTTATGGGAACAAGTTCCACCGCCTGCTTATGGTGGTACTGAATTAGTAGTAAGTTTGTTGACAGAAGAATTAGTAAATCGCGGTCATGATGTCACTCTCTTCGCATCTGGTGACTCGACCACTCAAGCCAAGTTAGAGTCAGTCCATCCTAGAGCTTTACGATTAGATAGTAGCGTTAAAGATCCTAACATCTACGATATGCTCAATATGACGCGAGTCTATGAGAACGCTGATAAGTTTGACGTTATTCATTCCCATGTTGGCTGTGTAGCGTTGCCCTATTCTAATTTAGTAAAGACACCGACAGTTCATACTCTTCACGGTATATTTACCCCCGACAATGAAAAATTGTTTACGCATTTCCGTACACAACCCTTTATTAGTATTTCTAATTCACAAAGGGATACGAGTTTAGGTTTAAACTATGCATCCACTATTTACAACGGTATTGCTCCTAATACTTATAATTTTTATCCTCAGCCAGAACAGCCGCCGTATCTGGCTTTTTTAGGAAGAATGTCACCTGAAAAGGGAGCGCATTTGGCGATTGAAATCGCTCAACGCTCTGGATGGCATCTCAAGATGGCAGGGAAAGTGGATGCGGTGGATGTGAAATACTTCGAGCAGGTCATTCGTCCTCATATTGATGGAAAGCAGATTGAGTTTTTAGGAGAAGCTAATCATCAACAAAAGAGTTTACTTATGGGTGGAGCCGTGGCAACTCTATTCCCAATTACATGGAGAGAACCATTTGGACTAGTGATGATCGAGTCTATGGTAACAGGAACACCTGTAATTGCAATGAATTTAGGTTCAGCTTCTGAAGTAATTGCCCATGGTGTAAGCGGATTTCTCTGCCAGAACGTTGACGAGTGTATAGACGCGATCGCAAAAGCAGCCCAGTTAAATCGGCTAGCTTGTAGAGAACACGTTTTAATTAACTTCACTGCCAAACGCATGGCAGATGATTATGAAGCAACTTATCGGAAGATTTTAGGCGAAAAATACTCCAGAAATGGACACAATGTACAAAGCCGAAATTTAGTATTGCAATAAATATAGTTGTGAAAAAGATTGCCCTCACCCTCTCGTTAGGGTTGAGGGACTTGGGTGAGGGGTGAGAGTTTTAGAAAAAACATCATCAACAGGAGATAAATATTATGCTTAGTTTAAATAGACAGGCGATCGCACTCATTTCCGATCATGCTGATCCTGCTGCAGAAGTCGGTTGTGAAGAGGCAGGTGGACAAAATGTATATGTGAGACATGTTGGCGAAACTCTGGCTGCACTGGGTTGGCAGGTAGATATGTTTACCCGTAAAGTCCGTAAGGATGATCCTGTAATTGTGCAACATTCACCACATTGTCGAACAATCCGTGTCAAAGCAGGAGCAGAGGAATATATTCCAAGAGATAGACTGTTTGAACATATGCCAGAATTTGTAAGTTCATTTCAAGCATTTCAAAGGGATCAAGGTTTGAATTATCCATTAATTCATACTAATTATTGGCTTTCTGCTTGGGCTGGATTGGAACTGCAAAAAACTACTGGCATCCAATTAGTTCACACTTATCATTCTTTAGGAGCCGTAAAGTATCAATCTCAGGTAGGGATTCCTGAAATTGCGAATACTCGTCTAAAGGTTGAGCGTGAGATTTTAGAACGTGCTAATTGTGTAATTGCAACTAGCCCTCAAGAACAAGAAACCTTGCGATCGCTTGTTTCTACGCGCGGTCAAATCGAAGTTATTCCCTGTGGTACTGACATCAATAATTTTCGGCTCACCTCTAAGGCTAATGCTCGTGCAACCCTGAAACTAGGCAGCCATGAAAGAGTTGTTCTCTACGTAGGTAGATTTGATGAACGTAAAGGTATTGAAACTTTGGTCAGGGCAATCGCGCTTCTAAAAGAACAAGATCTACAAAATCTCAAGCTGGTTATTGTTGGTGGAAGTTCTGCAAATATGCCTGATGGTGAGGAGAGAAATAGAATTGAAAAGATCGTCGATGAACTAGGGCTGCGGGAGTCTACGCTTTTTGCAGGGAGGATTGGGCATGATATTTTGCCTTTGTACTATACTGCTGCTGATGTTTGTGTGATTCCTAGTCATTATGAGCCATTTGGATTAGTAGCGATCGAGGCAATGGCTTGCGGTGTTCCTGTAGTTGCTTCAAATGTAGGCGGCTTAAAATTTACAATTATTCCTGAAGAAACTGGGCTTTTAGTGGAACCTAAAGATGTAAAAGATTTTGCAAGGAGCATTCATCGCATTCTCTTTGATGAATTATGGGTTAGGAAAATGAGAAAGCAAGCCTCAGCAAATGTAAATGAGCGATTTAGTTGGACTGGAGTAACAATTCAACTCAGTGAACTCTATCGGCATGTTTTGGCGCGGTCAATTATGCACGAACACGCTTGGAGTTACAAGATGCCAACCATGAGTAGATCAGCGTAAATCGCGGTATTTACTAATCATCATCAATAATTACCAACAATTATCGATAAGGCAAATCAAAATGACACTTATACGACAGTGTCGATTCGCCACGCCTTCACTGACTTCCTTCAGTCTTGTCGATGACACACTTGCTGGAGTTACCTCAAAGAATGTAATTTAACCAGCAACTGTGGGTTAGAGTAACGGTTATTGAAAATATTTATCGCCTATTTGGTTCAGTTGGAGCATTTTTTGAAATTACAGCGATTCTTGACTCAATTGTCTTAGTTCTTTGTGTCCGCAGACGTGGTTCAACTTTCTACTGGACGTTAGGAGGAGCAATTCTCTTAGTAATAGCGTTTGTGAATTGGATTATATTTGTTGCACCAATGAACGCTGAATTAGCTAAGTGGTTAACAAATCCTGTTCCAGCAGATTGGACGCGGTATCGCGACCAATGGGAATATGCACACGCAACAAATGCCATCATCAAAATGATTGGACTAAGTTTGCTGATAATTTCCGTGCTGGTTGAAACGCCAAAAAGAAATATTGCAACCTCTCCTGATCAAGAATGAGGATTGTTTACAGCTTACAGCAGTTGTTGATCAAACCTGCCACAAGAAGGGTCGCAGGGCGCAGTCCCGCAATTGATTCTATATTATTATTTGTGGCAAGTTTGAAAGCAAATAGCTATATGTTAAAAAAAAGTAAATCTAATCAAATAATTATGTCCGATACAACCGAACTATTCGTAATTAAATCATCTGTAATTGAGCCAGTCACCATTGAAGTTGATGGAAGAAGATTTGTCCCTATCGACCCAACGCTGATGGATCCATGGACTTGTTTGATAGGCGAACATCCTATTTCCACTTTAACTTTAAAAGATGATGATTTATTTTTGATCACCGATACATTGGGAAACATTTCTGATCTTAACTGTCGCCTCGGTGGGATTGAAGACAGCATGGGATTGTTCTGTCGGGATACAAGGTTTTTGAGCCGTTTAGAGTTGCAAATTGATGGGCGATCGCCTATTTCTTTTAGCAGTACTGCTCATAAAGGATTTGCGATGACGGTTTTATGTTCAAATCCTGAGATTAATGATCAAAATGGCGATCAAATCAAAACTGAAACAATTGATATCCATCGCGAAATTGTGATCAAAGGTGGGTTTTTTGAGGAGATGAAGGTAACTAACTACAACACCCATCCAGTCAGTTTTACTATTAGTTTGAGCTTAGATGCTGATTTCATGGATTTATTTGAAGTAAGAGGAACTAAACGCGAAAAAAGAGGAATTTTCTTACGCCATCTGCCTAACCCAGATCAAAAAACCGCTGAGGTTTTACCAAAAGAAATAGTTCTAGCCTATGAAGGGTTAGATGGCAGTTTAATGGAATCGCGAGTTCAGTTTACCGCTTTTCAACCTCAGGAAGTTCATGGATATACCGCAGTTTGGCGCTTAGATTTAGCAGCCCATGAATGTAGAACCTTAGGGTATCGGATTCACTTATTTACAAATAATCGTCCTACCTCGATCGTTAATGTGCCTCAAACTTTCGCACAGGCAAAGACAGAGGAGTTGTTAGAAGAAAAAATCTGGACAGAGCAAATCACAAAAATTCAAACCGATAATAAAACCTTGAATCAAGTGATTGATCGAGCTGTACAGGATATTTATTTATTAAGACAAACTTCTGAAAAGAATAATTTTCTTTCAGCAGGAGTGCCTTGGTTTTCGACTTTATTCGGTAGAGATTCGATCATTGCCGCTTCGCAAACTTTGGCTTTAGATTCCTCGATCGCCCGCGATACACTCTCAATTCTGGCGCACCATCAGGGTCAAATTGACGATGAATGGCGAGAAGAACAACGCGGTAAAATCCTTCATGAAATTCGGCTCGGCGAGATGGCTCGTTGTAATGAAGTCCCGCACACGCCCTACTATGGCACGGTCGATGCTACGCCACTTTGGTTAATGCTCTATGCTGAGTATTTTGCTTGGACTGCTGACCAGACAACGTTAGAGCAACTCTGGCCAAATGCGATCTCGGCGATGTCATGGATTGATCGCAACTGCCAAGAAACTGGTTATCTCGTTTACCATCGCAAGTCTAAGAAAGGGTTGTTAAATCAAGGCTGGAAAGATTCTGAGAATTGCATTGTTAATGGCAAAGGAGAACTTGCGGAGGGAGCGATCGCATTATGTGAAGTGCAAGGCTATGTCTATGCTGCCAAGATTCGCATGAGCGAGTTAGCCGAGAAAAGGCAGCTATCTGGCTTAGCGGAACAATGGCGATTGCAGGCAAAAGATTTAAAATCACGGTTCAATCAAGATTTTTGGTTACCCGATCAAGACTATTGCGCTCTAGCGCTAGATGGTAAAGGTAAGCCTGTTGATAGTATTACTTCCAATCCAGGGCATTGCTTAAATCTAGGGATATTCGATCAGGAAAAAGCACTCAGGGTAGCCGCGCGTTTAAATGCGCCAGATATGTTTAATGGATGGGGTGTGCGAACTCTTAGTAGCCTTTCTCCCGCCTATAATCCTATGGGATATCATATTGGTTCCGTTTGGCCCCATGATAATAGCTTGATTGCCCTCGGTATGCGATCGCATAGTTTAGTTAAACAATCATTGAGAATCGCTCAAGGCTTAATTGATATGACCATGGCTCAGCCATATCATCGCCCCCCTGAGTTATTGTGTGGCTATGCTCAGGATGATTTTAGTGTGCCAGTGCAGTATCCTGTCGCTTGTTCCCCTCAAGCTTGGGCAACTGGAACTATATTCCAATTAATCTCGATCATGATCAATCTTGTCCCTGACGCCCCTAATAATCAACTTCGCATCATCGATCCATGTTTAATAAATTCCATTAATCGTCTATCGATTCAAAACTTACGCATTGGACAAACATTGCTAGATCTGGAGTTTGAACGCTCTGGTGAGACTACTGCTTGTCGTGTCAATAAAAAACGTGGCAATGTTCGAGTAATCATCGAAGCATAGAATGCGACGGGCTTGTTTCTAGACTTGCTCGTCAGATTTAGTGTAAAAATTGCCGTATTTAATCACCCCGCACTCTTGCGACGGGATAATTTACAGTAATTTGTTTTCAAACCTGCCACAAATAAAAATATAAAACCAGTTGCGGGGCTACGCCCTGCGACGCTTCTTGTGGTGGGTTTGATCAACAACTGCTGTATTAACTTTTGCGCTTTCGAGGCGATCGCTTTTCTTGAGTGTTATCTTTTTGGCTTGTTAAAACCATGGTTTGATTTAGTAGAGAGCTTAGTCTTTTTCTGTTTAGACAATGGCACAGTAGATTCTAGAGGTTCTACTTTCTTGATGATTGGAATAGTTTCCTCAACAATATTCTCAGAAGTTGGTTCCACAGGAATAAAATCAACTTTTTTAGAGTCAATCTTGGCTGTGTCAAGTTGAAAATGGGGAATAGATATATTGATGATCTTGCCACCAAGACGATGAATTGTTTGCAGCTTTTTTGAAAAAGAACTATAGGGAACTTTCATTGTATGAGTTCCCCTTTGCATCATTTCAGAGTGAATCCCGCCTGTAAACTCAATCACTACTTGGCGACTTCTCTCGTCATTGTAATTCGCGCTACTAGGATTAATATCTAAATTTTTCATGTCAAATTCGTCCTCGCGATCGCATTTCTACGACTGCACTTCAAAATATTTTATTTAAACAATCTAATATAAGTATTCCGTAAATGTGTCCCAGACAACAATTGTCTAAACAAAAAGTGCTTAAACATCGGTGAACTCAGTCAATAATCAGTCAATAAATTTAAGGCTTCTTGTTCATATTGCCCCTTGAGTAAACTACGTAATGCCAAATTTAGATGAATGAAAGCAATTGACAATAATTTTAGTTAGCGTTCTGCCAAATAAATGTATTGTTTACATATCAGTTTTACTAGTCCCTATAGTGATCAGCATTTCTGACAAAATTTTAGAGAAAGGAAGTAGCGATTAATATGGGGCGATTAGGAGTTTTACTGCTGAACCTTGGTGGACCAGACAACTTAGAAGATGTCCGCCCATTTTTGTATAACTTATTTTCTGACCCAGAAATTATTCGTCTACCTTCTCCATTACTGCAAGCGCCTTTAGCTTGGCTAATTTCCACCCTGCGATTCAAGAAATCTCAAGATAATTACAAGAAAATTGGTGGTGGTTCACCGCTACGGCGCATTACTGAAGCTCAAGGTGCTGCCTTGCGATCGCAGCTTCAACAAAATGGACACGATGTTAATGTCTATATCGGAATGCGGTACTGGAATCCCTTTACCGAAGAGGCGATCGCCCAAATTAAACAGGACAAGATCGAAGAATTAGTGGTTTTGCCTCTATATCCGCAATTTTCAATTAGTACTACAGGTTCTAGTTTTCGATTACTAGATCGCATCTGGCAAGCTGATCCCGAATTACAAAAAATTAAATATACCGTTGTGTCTTCTTGGTATGACAACTCAGGCTATTTGCAATCAATGGCGAACCTAATCGAGAAAACACTCGAAAAAGTTAAAAATCCTAACGAAGCTCATATATTTTTTAGCGCCCATGGCGTACCTGTCAGCTATATCGAAGAAGCAGGTGATCCTTACCAAAAAGAAATAGAATCTTGCGCGGCGCTAATTATGAGTAAACTCAATCGCACAAATCCTTACAAACTTGCCTACCAAAGCCGTGTTGGCCCCGTCGAATGGTTGCAACCCTATACAGATATTGCGATCAAAGAACTTGCAGAGCAAGGCGTAAAAGAATTAGTTGTAGTACCGATTAGCTTTGTATCTGAACACATTGAAACTCTCGAAGAAATCGATATGGAATATCGAGAAATCGCTGAACACGTTGGGATTGAAACCTTTGCGCGAGTACCTGCGCCTGACACCGACCCCACTTTTATTCAAGCCTTAGCTGATATTGTTGTTAAAGCTTTAAGCGATCGCCCAATTCTCTTTACAGAAACCATTCAACCTCAAAAAAACACCAAGCTCTATCCTCAAGAACGTTGGGAATGGGGGATGACCCCATCTGCCGAAGTTTGGAATGGTCGCTTAGCCATGTTAGGTTTCCTAATCCTGCTCCTAGAGCTATGGCTAGGGCGAGGACAATTTTTACAATAAAAAAAAGAGAGGATACGCAACGCATATCTTCTCTTTTTTTATTGCATTAAGTTAAGTTAACGCTTTTGATTCACGACGAACAGAACTATTTTCTTTTGGTTCACCCTTGATCTTTGTGATTAAAGAATTCCAGCCAAACTTAGTCAAAGCGACAAACCAGTTTCCTTCTAGCTCACGGAACATAGCCATATTCATATGGAATGAATCATTCGCTTCAGTAACAACGCGCTCAGCAGTTGCCGCATCTATAGGCAAAGTGTCGAGAGCTTCACGGTAGCGCTTTTTGAATTCGCCGTGATTGCGAATATCATCAAACTCATAAAAAGCAGTCCCATTGTCATCCTGTAAACCCATCGCCTCTTTAGCGATTTTCTTCAAGATTTGACCACCAGACAGATCGCCCATGTAGCGAGTGTAAGCATGAGCAACTAGTAACACAGGATCATTAGCCGAAATCTCACGGATACGCGCAAGATACTTTTCGCAGGCAGGGGTAGGCTTAAACTCTTCACGCCAATTTGCACCAAAGTAAAACAACATATCGAGTTCTAGGCTCTTTTCACGCCACAATTCACGATAGTAAAGTTTGCTTAGAACTGGATCATTTTTATGAACTTCAAACTCAGCTTCAAGTGCCTTATAAACAAAGTAAAGATTGCCGACGAGTCTGCTATAGGAAGTCTTGTCAACCACGCCTTTTAAAAAGCATTTAATAAAATCGGTACTCTCGGCTGCCGAATGAGATTTTTGTGTGCCTACACGCAAGAGCGTTGCTAAACCTTGACTCATGGGTTCTCCTAAACTTTTTTAAATAAAAATGTTACTGAGTATGACGTGTGACACAAAGCACTACACATCACACATTTTAAATCGATAATGAAAGTGCAATAAAAGCGATTATTAAGAATATATTTGGGATAAATAGACGAAATTAATCAAATAAGATTGCAGATTAATCTCTAGAATGCGATCGCTCATAAAGCCATAGAACAATAGAACTTAACGCAGGATTTAAGTATATAAGCCAACGTATAGAAAAATTTCTAGTCTGTAACAAATTTTCATCTACCGTTGCTCCTCTATAATGATAGGTAGGATCTCTTGATTTGTAGTAATGGCTAATGTTCGCCACCTCAAATTAGATTTTAGTCACGCTCGCTTGGAGAGGTAATAAATCTTGGTTTTAAGCGGATACGAATACTTACTGGTATTCATCATCGTTTGTACACTTGTTCCCCTAATAGGGTTAGGACTATCGTCTCTTTTAAGCCCAAAAGCAGCTGGAGCCGCAAATCGTACCACCTACGAATCTGGCTGTGAACCGATTGGTGGAGCTTGGATACAGTTTAATATTCGTTATTATATGTTCGCGCTTGCCTTCGTTATTTTTGACGTGGAAACGGTATTTCTTTACCCTTGGGCGATCGCATTTAGTAAACTAGGATTGATTGCTTTTGTTGAAGCACTTATCTTCATTAGCATTCTCATATTAGGTTTAGTCTACGCTTGGAGAAAAGGAGCCTTAGAATGGTCATGAAAACCGACAATATGGCTTTGGACTTTAATATTGAAGACCAAACGCAACGTCTTATTAACCCTGCCGCAAAGCCTGAGGTCACTCAAGACTTATCAAATAACGTTATTTTAACCACGCTAAACGATCTGTATAACTGGTCAAGAATGTCTAGCTTGTGGCCGATGTTATACGGTACAAGCTGCTGTTTCATTGAAGTTGCCGCGATGATTGGTTCGCGGTTTGACTTTGATCGCTTTGGCTTATTACCGCGTTCTAGCCCTAGACAAGCTGACTTGATCATTACTGCTGGGACAGTCACGATGAAAATGGCTCCTGCGCTTGTCCGTCTCTACGAACAAATGCAAGAACCCAAATATGTGATTGCTATGGGAGCTTGCACGATTACAGGTGGGATGTTTAGCACCGACTCTTACACCACAGTTCGCGGTGTGGATAAGTTAATCCCTGTTGATGTGTATCTGCCTGGATGCCCTCCTCGTCCTGAATCGATCATGGACGCGATTATTAAATTGCGGAAAAAGATTGGTGCTGAGGGCTTTAAAGAAAGAGCTACCCTTGATCGTACTCATCGCTATTATGCTATCAAGCATGAGATGAAGGTGGTGAGTCCGATCCTGACGGGGCAATATCTGGAGATGCCTAGTCGGATGACACCCCCTCTAGAATTAGTTCAGTCTGGCATTCCATTGCCTGCTCTGCAAATGACTCAGAAGGAGGTGGAGACAGTTGGCTGAAGAGAATCAAGAAGCTGCATTAGCGACAATTGAAGCACCTGCTCAAATTTCGCAATGGCTAACTACTAATGGTTTTGAGCATGAGTTTTTGGGATTGGATAAACAAGGCGTTCCCATCCTGAAGATTGATCGTCAGTTTTTGCTTCCATTCTCGACGGCGCTATATGCTTATGGCTTTAACTACATGATGTATCAATGTGGTTATGATGCAGGCGCTGGCGATGATTTGGTCAGTGTTTATCATCTTGCCAAGCTAACCGACGATGGTCTTAATAAAAGCGATCGCTTTGAGGAAGTGAGAATCAAGGTATTTTTACCTCGTCTCGATCCGCATTGCCCATCGGTCTATTGGATCTGGAAGACCGCAGATTGGCAAGAGCGCGAAACCTTCGATATGTATGGCATCATTTATGACGGTCATCCTAATCTCAAGCGAATTCTTATGCCTGAAGACTGGATCGGCTATCCCCTGCGAAAGGATTATGTCACTCCAGACTTTTACGAGCTACAAGACGCATACTAAGCAAAAAGCACCCAATGGGTGCTTTTTTAGTGGGTAGTTTAACAACTAGCAAGCTCAGAAAAGTACTAAATGCGTTGCAAAGGATTACAGGTTTTGCTTAAAAACTCGACTTGGCAGCAACTACACATGGTTAAATACAATAATAAATTTTGAGTGCGAAGATCTTAATATTTATTACTGTATTCACTTCAACTTGACATTATGTGTGGAATTGTTGGCTACGTCGGACATCGCTCGGCAAATGAAGTTTTAATTTCAGGGTTACGCAAGCTTGAATATCGCGGCTATGACTCCGCAGGCGTTGCGACAATTCCGCTAGGCGATCGCAGTTTGCATCGAGTTAGAGCAAAAGGTAAGCTGATTCAACTCGAAGAAAAGTTAAAAGAGGATACGGCGGCTGAAGCACCCATTGGTATTGGTCACACACGCTGGGCAACCCATGGCAAGCCTGAAGAATATAATGCCCATCCGCATACTGACACCACTGGCAATCTGGCGGTCGTGCAGAACGGTATTGTCGAAAATTACCACCTTCTTCGTACTGAGTTAAAACAACTTGGTCATATTTTTGTCAGTGAAACAGATACAGAAGTAATTCCGCATATGATTGCTGAATTTCTGACGCAGTTAGAAAAGCAAGGCAATGTTATTGCTGAAAAATCGCCTTCAGTTCTATTTGAAGCGGTACGGCTGACAGTAGAGAAGTTGCAAGGTGCTTATGCGATCGCGGTTCTTCATGCCGATTATCCCGATGAATTGATCGTCGTGCGACAACAAGCGCCTCTAGTAATTGGGCTTGGTAAAGATGAGAACTTCTGCGCTTCTGACACTCCTGCATTAGTTGCCTATACGCGCACTGTGATTGCATTAGAAAATGGAGAAATCGCGAGACTTACTAAAGAAAGTGTGCAAGTCTATAACTCTCGTGGCGATCGCCTTCGTCGTGCGCCTCAGACCCTCAACTGGAACCCGACCATGGTGGAAAAGCAAGGCTTTAAACACTATATGCTTAAGGAAATTCATGAGCAGCCAGGCGTATTTCGCACAGGGTTGGCAAGTTACATTAGCGAATCAAATAAAATTCAGTTAGGGCTGCCTACAGGTTTTATCGATCAGATTGAACGTGTCGAAATTATTGCTTGTGGAACCAGTTGGCACGCTGCATTAATTGGGAAGTATTTGTTAGAACAAATTGCAGGTATGCCCACTAGCGTTCAATACGCTTCTGAATACCGATATTCACCACCACCTTCTCTAGCTAATACCCTCGTGATTGGTGTTACGCAGTCAGGCGAGACTGCCGATACTCTCGCGGCTTTGGAATTAGCAAAATCAAGAGGCGATCGCTGTTTAGGAATTACTAATCGTACCGAAAGTTCGATTGCACGGATTGTTGATGCGGTGATTGATACTCAAGCAGGGATAGAGATCGGCGTTGCGGCGACGAAAACCTTTGTCGCGCAACTATTGATATTCTATTTACTAGCGCTAGAGTTTGGCATTGCGAATAGCAAGCTATCAGAAAAGAAAACTCAAGAATTAATTGAAGGACTGCGTCAACTTCCTGCTTATATGGAACGCATTCTCGAAAGCCAAGAACGCTATATTGAAGACCTTTCACGACAATTTACGCATACTAAAGATTTTATTTTTCTTGGTCGGGGGATCAACTTCCCGATCGCGCTTGAAGGTGCACTCAAACTTAAAGAAATCAGCTATATTCACGCTGAAGGTTATCCAGCAGGTGAAATGAAGCATGGTCCAATCGCCTTGCTGGATAAAGATGTGCCTGTAGTGGCGATCGCTACTCCTGGAAGTGTATATGAAAAGGTTCTCTCTA
>JAYVVP010000015.1:0-2324 GCA_043786935.1 Pseudanabaena sp.
GAAACGATTGTTGAACAGTTATCGCCGATCGCCCAAGTGTTTTCGCCAATTCCTCGTGCTACTGCCCTAGCCGAAGCATCCGAATATGGCAAGCCATTAGCAACATCACCAAAGAAAAATTCGGCAATTATCGAGATTTTTGATGAGATTACCACTGCTCTAGAAAAACTATGAAGCCCCAACCTAATCCAGAGCGACTCAAACTGAGAAATGTTGTTCTATTTGATGAGAATGACTCAGCGCCAAATTCTCTCACTCCCAATACGATCGCCTTCTCCAAGATCGTATTACCTAACCAACAGCCACGCCGCTATTTCGATCCTGAAAAAATGATCACACTGGTTGAGTCTGTCCGACAACATGGCATTCTTGAACCTATACTCCTGCGATCGCTTGATAATGATACTTATGAATTGGTAGCTGGTGAACGTCGATATCGAGCTGCTAAAGAAGTTGGTCTAGATGCAATTCCCGCAGTTGTGCGTCAAATGACTCCAGATGAAGCTTTACAAATTGCTCTTGTTGAGAATCTTCAGCGCGAAGATATCAACCCCGTTGAAGAGACTGAAGCAATTTTGCAACTATTAGTTTTCAAGTTAAATCTGCCAGTCGATGAAGTTACCGCACAGCTATATCGAATGCGTCATATTACTCGTGGGGAAGTTGGTCAAAACGTTTTGACCAGTCCTGAATATGATGAGGCAATTGTCTCTGTGTTTAGCTCACTAGGCTTTAAATGGGAGTCGTTTATTACATCTCGCTTGCCGTTATTAAAACTGCCGTCAGAAATTCTAGATGTTTTGCGGCAGGGCAGAATCGAATATACCAAGGCTCAAGCGATCGCTAAAGTCAAAGATGTGATCGCCCGTCAAGAGTTGCTAAATCAAGCGATTGAGCAAGGATTATCTCTAGTACAGATACGTGAACTAATTGCTGCATTGCCTCAATCCCAGTCAGCTAAGCATGATCAAAACAAATTAAAAATTCAAGTGGATACAACATTACGCGCTCTGAAAAGATCCAATGTGTGGAGTGATCCTAAAAAACAAAAACGTCTAGAAAAATTAATGCAGCAGATTGAATCTTTAATGTCTGAGACATAATCTAATCTAGAAAAACTCTATGTCGAACATATACGAACTTTCTCAAGAAGTATCTCAGTCAGAAAAATTTGAGCAAATTATTTCTGGTAAAAATATCCAGATTGAGCGCATTATTTCCACAGGGCAAACCACTCCGTCAGGACAATGGTATAACCAAGAACTTGATGAATGGGTAATCTTACTTCAAGGTGAAGCTGAGCTTTGCTATGCTGACTATACGAAAATAAAACTAAAAGCAGGAGATTATCTGCTAATTCCCGCGCATACAAAACATCGTGTTGAATATACCAGTATCGAACCAGTTTGTATTTGGCTTGCTGTGCATGGTCAACTTTCACCTTAGCTAATCCAAATCTCGTTTGAATCATAAAAGCTTCCTCGTTGCTCAAGTTTAAAATTACCTAAAAGCAATCCCAGCCAAATTTCTACAATTGGTAAAGGCAAAGTCTTCTGCAAATCTTTCAAGCAAATAGGATGAGAATTATTTGTAATGCATTGCGCGATCGCCTCAATCCAAGCTGAAATATTTTCAGTGTGAGCAGTACTAATTGCCCGTTTAAACTCCTCCTCAAAACTAAGCAAACTTTCCTGCTCTAAAGCTTGAATCAAAACCTCCTTATCAATTTCGCTAGCAATTGAATTACTATCTTTTGCATGTTCAGCAGCCTTCCTAGGTAAACTTCGCAAAGGCTCAATAAACTGGTCAAAATCTACCACCATATACTGACGCACATAACGAGCAAAAGCATCATCAGCCATGATGGGTTCACCATTAGCTATACGAGAATGTAGCTCCTCAAATAGAAAACTAGAGCGATCGCAAAACAAATCCGCAATCTGACAAACCGCTTCTCCTGCTATTCGTAACTGCGATCGCGTATCAAGATCAACCAGAGTCAAATCCAAAAGCTCAAACACCATTGGCAAATTCGCATCTTCAGGAGTTTGTCTTGCAGCCGAAATGACATCCCACAAATCCAACTCAAGCTGTTTAACTGGCATAGCTGCTCTGAAAATTAATTTGGATGACAAGGACAAGGACGTAAAGGACAAAGCCAAGGATCGAGACGTTCTTGATTAGCAAACTTCTTAATCCCATAATTTGACTCTAATAAAACCAATACTTTCTGCACATAAGTATGAACTTGAGAAGCAACCATCCCCGCACAATGAATTGGTTGAATTGCGGCAAACTTTTCTTGCCCTTTCCAAACTTGAGCC
>JAYVVP010000016.1:0-6698 GCA_043786935.1 Pseudanabaena sp.
TCCACCAGCATTGAAGTAGACCTCTATCACAAAAAAGATAATGGTGAATGGATAATTATTAACTATAAAGAAGGTGACATGATCGAGCTAAAGAGTATCAATATCACCTTCGCGATCGCGCAAATTTATCGAGGACTTACACTTACCCCAGAGACCGAATAGCATAGGATTTTCAACTTAAATTTTCTGGATTGGGGCAAGTTTGGGATCGATAATTTTTTTGCCTTGCCCTGCGAAGGCGACAGCCAGATACATCTTGTCGCCAGTACCTAGTAAATTCGAGACTTGACCTTCGCCAAATTTGTCATGTATCACGCGATCGCCTACTTGCCAATCGATTCTAGGTTTGGGCTTAACAGAACTTACCTTAGTCGGAGGTACAGACCTGAGCGACCCTTTGACGCTGGTGGCTTCGGCGCGTTGGCTTGCTTTGCTAATAAACTTATCGATGCCATGTCCCGTTAGATATTCTTTAGGAAGTTCAGCAAGGAATTGCGAAGGAATTGCGTATTCTCGATTGCCATAGAGACGGCGAGCTTGAGCATGGCTGAGGAATAATTTCTCTTGGGCGCGAGTTATGCCCACGTACATGAGGCGGCGTTCTTCTTCTAGAGCCATCGGATCGTTAATCGAACGGAAGCTAGGGAATAAGCCTTGCTCTAGTCCAACTAGAAATACGACTGGAAATTCCAATCCTTTGGCAGCATGGAGCGTCATTAGGGTAACTTTCTCGGCATTTGCACTGCTGTCATCAAGCCCAGAGGCAAGAGCCGCATTGGCTAAAAAAGCATCAAGAGAGGCATCTTCATTTTCTTCTGCAAACTGAACAGCCGCGTTGTAAAGTTCTTGCAAGTTGGCGATGCGATCGTTAGCTTCATCATTGCTTTGGGATTTCAGTTCATCGACATAGCCAGACTCAGCCAAAATCCCTTGAATGATTTCGGCAGCAGGAGTAACAGCAACTTTGTCTTGCCACTTTTGCATTAGTTCCACAAAAGAAATTACGCCTTTTGCCGATCGCCCTGCCAGAGTTTTGACAGTAGTTTCATCGCTGATGATTTCCCAAATTGGAACACCAAGTTCTTGAGCAGCTTGTTGGAGCTTGTCAAGCGTTGCCTTGCCGATACTACGTTTGGGGACGTTAATAATCCGCATCAAACCGAGAGTGTCGGATGGATTGGAAAGCAATCGCAAATAGGAAAGAACATCTTTAATTTCTTTGCGATCGTAAAATCGCATGCCGCCGACCACTTTGTAGGGAATGTTCCAGCGTACGAGCATTTCTTCAAAGGGACGAGATTGAGCATTAGTGCGATAAAGAATGGCAAAATGTCCAAGATTGGCACTAGGTGTTTTGGTCTTAACGCGACGAATTTGCTCGATTACAAATTGAGCTTCATCAACTTCATCCTCAGCACGATATAGCTCGATCAAGTCTCCGTCAGGACGAGTCGCTTTGAGGACTTTATCGATACGTTGAGTATTGTTGTCAATCAGTTGGTTGGCGATTTCGAGAATATTTGCTACAGAGCGATAGTTCTCTTCTAACTTAATCATCGAACCTGTATGGGCATCAGGCAGGCGATCGCCAAATGCTTCTTGAAACTCCATTAAAATTGTAAAGTCAGCCGAACGGAAGCTATAAATTGATTGGTCAGCATCACCGACGACAAAAATCGAGCGATTCTCCCAAGTTGGCTTTTGATCATTAGTGGATAATAAACGAATCAGATCGTATTGAGTACGATTAGTATCTTGATATTCATCAACTAGAACGTGCTTAAAGCGATTGTGCCAATAGTTGAGAACTTCGGGATTTTGTTGAAATAATCGGACTGGCAAGAAAATTAAATCGTCAAAATCCAAAGCGTTATTTATAGCTAGTTGATTTTGATAAAGATTATAAACTTGGGCGATCGCGCGTTTACGAAAAGGAGAATCATCGCTCTGAGCTTCATATTCTTCAGGAGTCCAGCCTTTGTTTTTAGCATTGCTGATCGCAAAGCGGACAGACTTCGGCTCAAACTTCTTTTCATCAAGATTTAGCTGATTGACGACTATATCTTTGACCAACGATTGCGCGTCAGAGTCATCAAAAATCGAGAAGTTCTTAGCCCAACTTCTACCATTGCTATCTTTGTATTTATCAATATCATGACGCAAAATTCGGCGACACATACTGTGAAAGGTTCCCATCCACAGCCCATCTTCAGCATAGCTATTGATATATTGCTTATAAACTTTTTTGCGGAGTTTATCCTGTTCCCAGTCAGGCATATCACTCAAAGGTTTACCTAATTCTCTTAGTGCTACTTCTTGTAGCAACAAAGATTGAATTCGCTCATTCATTTCTTTGCCAGCTTTATTTGTAAAAGTCACGGCTAAAATTTGCTCAGGCGCGACCCCATGATTGAGCATTAAGTTGGCAATGCGATAAGTTAGCGTCCGCGTTTTTCCTGATCCCGCACCTGCAACCACTAACATCGGGCCGTGGAGGTGGCTAGCGGCTTTTTGTTGAGCAGGGTTGAGATGGTTTAAAAAATTGGAACTCATGGGCGCAGGAGGGAAAAACTTATGTAGACTCTTATACAGTATGCCAAAAATGTTTACTCATACGCTTTAACAGTGGATATTTACTGCACACGCCCCAATTGTACAAAGCCTTTAAACTCTTTTGCCGATCTTGATAGCGGCAATACAGTCAAAACGATCGCCCAAAAATTTTGCACTGCTTGCGGGATGCCTTTACTGCTAGGCGGACGTTACATTGTCGAAAGCCCACTTGCTAAAGGTGGTTTTGGTACGACTTTTTTGGCGCGCGATCGCTATACACCTGCGATGAAACGCTGCGTGGTCAAGTTGTTGCAGCCAGTTGGTTTCACCAGTGCCCAGATGGTTATTGCTAAACAAATGTTTGAGCGCGAGGCAACAGTTTTAGAAGAATTGGGGACACATCCACAAATTCCTGATTTGCTTGCATATTTTGAAATCCAAGCAGGGAATGATGAATTTTTCTTTTTGGTACAAGAATTTGTCGATGGCTATACCCTAGAACAATTGATCGAGCAGCATGGCGCGATCGCTGAAGTTGATGTTTTAGAAATTATCAAGAGCTTGTTGCCTGTATTGACCTTTATCCATGATAGAGGCTCGATTCATCGTGATATCAAGCCCGCGAACATCATGATCCGCAAATCTGACCAGACATACTTCTTACTAGATTTTGGCGCAGTCAAGCAAGTTGCTGGTGCTGTCCAAGGTCAAAAATCCACAGGAATTTTTACGCCTGGTTATGGCGCACCCGAACAAATGCGCGGCGATACCGTGTTTCCTGCTACCGATCTTTATGCTTTTGCGGTCACTTGCCTTTATTTGCTCACCGCCAAGCCGCCAGAAGAATTATTTGATGTTAGTTACAACAAATGGCAATGGGATAAATTTGTAAAACTGAGTCCTAATTTTGATAGCGTCTTGCACAAGATGTTAGAGACTGCACCAAGCGATCGCTTTAACTCAGCGCAAACAGTTCTCCAAGCGATCAGTCAAAAATCTTCATCTCCCTCTTCAGCACATTCAAACACGATCGTCCAACCACCAGCACCTGTTGCTGTATCTGCACAAAAGTCTTCAGCGCCCGTTGCTGCGGTCACACCATCACCAAAGCCTGCGATCGCACGTTCAAATAAAACACCTTGGATACTCTCAGCCCCAATTAACAAGCAATTTATTGCTGCTTTTTTGCTTGGTATCGAAGCAATGCTCCTATGGCAAGTAACCACCACAGTCGGGCTGGCTTTAGTCGGAACTCCTACGAATTTAATCACTTTTGCAGCAGTTCTGCTCGGAGTTGTCTTGCTTAGGATTAGTTCTATCCTCGATAATAAAGACCTGTTTGTATTTGTAAACTTGTTGAGCTTCGCTTCTTTGTGGGGATTCCAGTTCTTTGTTAAAATCCCACAATTCCAGAATTTACCGCAATGGATAGAAATTCTCTCCCTTTGTGGAGTTGCAGGTTTTAGCGCGATCGCCCTCATGGCAGCCTTTCGCCTCATCTTCCAATTGCTCTACTCATTGCTGTGAGCTTTCTATAATCGATCTCACCGATGAGCAGTTCTTTCAACTTTGTCGTAAAAATAGCAATGCGTAGTGCTAACATCACCACCGATATAGGGTTTTGAGAAAGTCTAGACATGCTATATTATCGAAGACCGAAGAAAAAATTGGGGATAAAAAGAATGTTGAACAACTTGAAAACTAACAAAGGCTCTGTAAGGATTTTCGGTCTATTTGTTTTGAGTACTCTTGCTGCTACAGCCTGTAGTTTTAAGGTGTCTACAGCGACGCTAGAGAATATCAAAATGTGTGTTGAAAAACCAGAAAATCAGACATGCGCCAGTGATACTGCACAATTTAACACAACTACACCCAAAATATTTGCCACCGCCGATCTGAAATATGCACCTGAAGGAACAAAGGTGAAAATTGATTGGAAATATTTAGGAGGTGATACGGTTAAAGCAACTGATATCGCTAGTGTAGATGTGGTAATAAAGTCTAATGAGAATATTGTTTCTTCCAATCTAAATGCTCCTCCGAATGGATTGCCTGAGGGTAATTACGAGGTTGTGATTTCCCTAGGTACAGACAATTCAAAGCCAATCAGCAAACAATTTTCCGTCTCCAAGTCTCAGTAATTGACTGGGAGCAATCTGGCTTGATGTAAATCCCAAAAGATGAATGTGGCGCATCTCACTTTTGGGGTTTGATTTTTATAGCTATAGCTAAAACCCAAATAATGTGAGGCGGCGCAAAGTACCGCCTCGCACTATCTGAGTTTTATGTCCTAACAAGAATGGCGACAGCTATAATGTCCATATGAGACAAAGATTTTTTATCTCGTTGTTGCCGCCTGATTCTATTCGAGAGGAAGTTAGGCAGATTCAACATGATTTGCGCGATCGCCCTCATGGCAGCTTTTCGCCTGATCTTCCAATTACTCTATTCGTTTCTGTGAGCGTTCTATGAACTCTTTAACTATCATCATAGACTCCGTTATCGATCTTAGCGATGAGCAATTTTTTCAACTTTGCCGCAAAAATAGCGACCTTAGATTCGAGCGAAATGTTCAGGGAGATGTAACGATCATGGCTCCAGCAGGTAGTGAAACAAGTGCGCGAAATTCTGACATAAATGCCGATCTAGTATTTTGGAATCGTCGTACAAAACTAGGCATTGTTTTTGACTCTTCAGGTGGCTTTAAACTTTCTAATGGTAGCGATCGCTCTCCAGATGCTTCATGGGTTTTAACGGAACGATGGGAAGCTTTAACTTCAGAGCAGAGATCAAGATTTGCTCCCATTTGTCCAGATTTTGTGATGGAGTTAATGTCTCCTAGTGATAACTTGAAGGTCACACAAGCTAAGCTGCAAGAATATCAAGACAATGGCGCAAGGTTAGGCTGGCTGATTAATCGTAAAGATCGCGAAGTGGAAGTTTATCGGATTGGGAAGACTAAAAAAGTTTTGCAAAATCCAAGTTCTCTCTCTGGTGAAGACGTTTTACCCGAATTTATCTTAAGCCTTGTGGAAATTTGGTAAGTTGAAAAGCGATCAACTCAAACACCATAACTCAAGAGTTAATTATGAGATTTAGAATAGAGTC
The DNA here is from genome assembly GCA_043786935.1 of Pseudanabaena sp. Lineage (GTDB taxonomy): Bacteria > Cyanobacteriota > Cyanobacteriia > Pseudanabaenales > Pseudanabaenaceae > Pseudanabaena. The sequence goes on from JAYVVP010000016.1 coordinate 5,662, forward strand.
AACAGTCCCAGAGATTCTGTGTTGGTTAGATCTTGAATATCAAGATATTTAATCATCAACGAATTATTTACAGCAAGAAATAATTCGTTGATGATTAAATATCTTGAGAAGGGAAGCAAAGATGATTGCAATGACGATTAAGTTCAGCTATCTTGAGCAAACTTAAAGCTTTGCTACCATTGCTACTCCAACTCAGTCCTTTCTTTTTCTGGCGATGACCAACTACCAAATCAACACCTTTCTCCATCCGTTCACTACCAATACATTTGCCGACTCGTCTGCGACGGTCGTAGTCGGTGATCTCTGAATGATGTTTCTCCAAATAACCGATAAGCTCTTTCAAGACCAGAGAGTTCTTGGCAACAACCTTGTGCTTTAGATAGTTCAAAGCAATGTTTGTTTGTCCGAACCATAATTGCGATAGTAAGAACCTGACATGAATTGACTTTTCTTCCTTATTGGTGGCAATCATGGACATTAGGTTTCGGACTTTTTTACATAAGTGATACCAGTCCAAAATTAGGGCAAATGCATCTCCAAAGAGAGACAATAGCCTGAGACGAATCGTTTTTGCGCCATCAGTAATGGCAACAATGTTCAAGGGCTTAGTGGCTTTACCATATAAGTCGAGAATTCTTGCCCTGATTACTGTGGCAAGGTTAAGTGGTTCTTCTCCATCAATATCCAAAGGTGCGGCAAGATGTTCAAAGTCTCCGTTTGGTGTTTGTAACATCGCAACATCCGTAAGAACTATTGGAGTTTTATTATCACTTAGCTCTGGACTTTGATTGTTGGTTATGGATTCAACCCGACCAACACGTTCTGTTTTTTGTCCTTTGACTTGAATACCATCGTCAAACAAGAGGATTTCTGGCTCTTCCGTGTTGTAAATTTTGACTATTGGGTTAACCTCTATTTTGGATAAATTTGTGGTCTCTGAAGTAGTTTTGGCTTGTTGGCGGATTTGCTGACTATAGGTTTCGGCTTTCGCTTTGATGATTGCCCAAATTGTTTGATCACTCAACAATCTCTCGCCC
>JAYVVP010000017.1:0-6690 GCA_043786935.1 Pseudanabaena sp.
CTCGACTATTTCTTCCTCATCCAAGAAGCCCTCACCATCGTCTGTGCGATCGCTTGCTTGATTGATTTGGTCTTCAGGAACAGTTGTTTGTACATTTGCTATCGTCATAAATGCTCTCTTAGATATCTCATGAGTGAAGCTAAAACTTACTTTTAGCAAACTTTTCAGTGAGCTTTTAGTAAAACTTTAGCCTATGTTCTTTTACTTTCTCAAAGCTATGGTTGAGTTAATAATTGAGATAAATGCATTGATTGATTTTGTTATAAACTGTAATGTTAAAGTCCTCTTTAAAAATCGTTTAGCTCCTCTCAATCTACTTTTCCAAGAGGATTTAGCGATCGCTTAGTTTTGCAGATTAGGTGACATTTCTTAAAGCGGGTGTTATAGAAATTCATATTTCAACCCGCCACAAATAAAAATATAAAAATCATTGCAGAGCCTTGCCCTGCAACCATTTTTCGTGAGGAGCTTGATAGATAATTGCTATAAAATCAGTCTTCTGCTCGCGTAAGACTTAATTAGGCAGGAGTGTTCGTCCATAACCGCCATAATTATTCAAATCTATATGCGGTTGAGTGAGATCATAAAGCCCAAAAGAGCTTTTCTTTTCTATCTCTTCTCTGAGGCTGGGGGAGACTTCGCAATTACTATTGAGACATTCGAGTAGCAATTGATTAGCATCGGCATAGCTTTGTAATGCTTGTTTTTGAGCGGTGCTAAATTTCCATTTATCACTGTCTTGCTGAGTGGCGATCGCTTTTTGTAACATTTCTACCCACGCGGCATAGGTGGGAGGTAAATCGCTTTGAGCTTTGCGGTCTAAACCAATCAAAAACTGCTTTAAATTAGCTTTGCGGTTTAAACCAATTAAAAAGTACTTTAAATTAGAATCTTGGGGTACGATCTCCTCAATTTTTTGGTTCATTAACCGTAACAAGTCATCTGCGTTGCTGATCATACTTACAGTTAACAAAAAGATCTCGCGCCAGTTGGGATCGTTGATATGGCTGATAAGTTCATCCAAGCAATTTTCGGATGGCTGGATATTGCAATTAACCGCAATCATTCGCGCAATTAGATACTCTTGCAAGGCTAAATAAGTAAATGAGAAGATACCACGCTCTCGTTGGCTTAAAAGCCCATGATAATATTGAGATTTGAGCGATCGGATTACCACATCAGTAGCTTGATATATTTCTTCAGGATCAATACTGACATCGACTTGAGATTTGATAAAGTTTACGGTAAATTTTTCAAGTAGATCTTCATCAAAAAAATATTGTCCATTTGTAAAGGTTTCAAAGGCAAGTCCACAGGCATAACTTATCCTTTTAGATAAATCAAATCCCAAATATACTTCATCGCGTTGGATTCCTCTTGCCTCATCCCATTTTCCTAATAACAAATCCAGCGCCTGTTTATAAAACTCCACTTGTCTAGTAGCAAACTTGTCAGCTCGATGAAATATAGAACAGGCTAAATGTAGAAATAGTGGTGTAGTAGCTAATCTCCGAATGCGTTTATTTTCTGGCAATCTCAGTTTTTCCATAAACTCAGATGAATTTTTTTGTGCATCCAAGCCATTGAGTGCGCCAAATTCGCCGAAACATTTGTGAGTAAAAGTGGTGATTTGAGCTTCATTAAAAGGAGCTATTTGGATGTCAGTAAATCCTTTTATAGCTAGTTTCTCTGCGGCAGTACGACAGGAAACTACAAACTTATTTTTATAATATTTCTCAAAAAATCGGCGAACTTGATTTAAAACAATATTTTCTGCTTCCATACCGACTTCATCAAGCCCGTCGATCATCAGCAATATTCGTCCCCCTTGCAAGAGATTCATGATCACAGTTGGGTCAGAAAGTCCTGCGGTAAAAAATTCTTGATGGATATATTCCAGAAAATTAAGCTGAGGGTTATCTAAATAACTTGCCGCAAAATCTCGCAACATGATCAGGATTGGCACATGACCTAAGGCAAATCTCTCCCGATTGCATTGCATGGCAAGATATTTAAGAAATGTAGATTTACCAGAGCCAGGCTTACCTAGTAAACGGAGACTGCTATATTTTTCTGCGGCTTCTATCCCCGTAATTTTTCTTTGGGAGATTTTATCCAGATCAGATATATCAATGTCTTCAACCGTCAGACTTTCGGTTTCGGAAGTATCAGCAAAATGCGGGACACCCACTTGTTGATATACACAAACATCAACAAAAATTTTGTCGATCGCTACAGGACGATTAACATTTAATGGTTGCAGGGTTCCGCATTGATGATTAATCTTTTCGCGCCATTGCGATCGCACCACTTTCACTAGATCATCAAGATTTAGTGTGGCTATCTCTGGGTATAAATTAGGTGTGGTTGGATTAACATCTTCTTCTGCTTCTAGACGAGATTCCGTCGGTGGTTCAAGCGCAATTTCTCGCCAATCTAAATCTAGGGTTGTACAAATCTCAAAGAATGTAAATCGCTCGATCGCTTGCCCTGCAAAGAAACGCCAAATCGGCTGCCGAGTTTTCACGCCTACTTCAGCGGCTAAAAATTCTTGAGTCCAGTTTCTGGCGGCAAAATGCTGCTTAGCCTTACGAATTCCTGCTGTTGATGCTCTTAGCGATCGTTTAGCCATAAGTCCATCACTCCTGTAAACCCTAAGCAAGTACTAACTATAAAGTGATTATAGAATTTCAAATGTACAATGTAAATATTTATATTTAAGTACATCATATCATTACAAAAAGTTTAGATCTAAGCAAATACTAGCAATAAAATCATACTAATTAGTGTAAATATTTGTATTTATATCAATCACATCATTCATCTTAATACTTTTTTATGCTTCACATCAATAAGTTTTTCTATCAATCAAATATTAGGAGCATATCAGTTGGAAATTTAGCTGTATTTTAAAATTTCAGGATTTTTACTCCCATTCTCGTTTTTCTAATTCTAATTGTGGTAGTAGTAGCGTCGCTTCTATTTCTTCTCTGATGCTGGGTGTAACTTCACAATCACTATTAAGACAATCAAGCAACAATTGATTTGCTTCGTAATAGCTTTGTAATACTACATGTTGATTGGAATCAAATTTCCATTGATTGCTAATATCACGATGGTTAGCGATCAACTCCTGCAAACTTTTAAACCAACCTGCATAATTCTTTTTACACCAGTTGTTAAAGCTATTTTTAGTGTGATTATGATTGGGTAATTGATCGCTAAGTTGCTGCAATGATTTATGAAATCCTATATCAACAACTATCGCTAAAATATTGCTTAGCGATTCAGCACAAGCATGAACATAGTTAAAGTTTTTACTTTTTCTTAAGCCACCTTCTTGCAATAAGTTGTCTAGAGCCGCATCTAAAAAAGTACCTTGATCTAAAGTGCAAGCTAAAGCAAAGTGAGGAGCAAGATGAGGTGTGCGGGTCAAAGCCAGATAAAAAGCCCGTTCTGTAGCAGGTTTATTTTGAGCTAAATTATTACTCGCTTTTTTGCTTCCCCAAGCCAAAAACTCCTGTAAATAAGGATCTTCAGAGACGATCGCATCAATTTGTTGTTTCATTAATTGCATCAAACTATCAGCACTGCGAAGCATACTGGCAGTTAACAAAAAGATTTCTCGCCAATAAGGATCAGTAATATGATCGACTAGTTTACTTAAAGACTCTTCAAAGTGTTGGAGATTGTGACTAGCCACGATCTTGCGAGCTGTAAAATACTCTTGCAAGGCTAAATAAGAAAATGAAAAGACACCATGCGCTCTTTCAGCTAAAATTCCATGTTGAGACTCAATCGCGAGTAATATTGATTCACCTATTTCTTGGATTTCCTCAGGATCGTGGCTTACTTCAGGCTCATTTTGAATATAGTCAACGATATATTGCTTAATTACATTTTGTTCAAAAAAGTATTGCTTATGTTCAAAAGTGGCACAAGCAATCTGACTCAATAACTTCAGTTTTTGAGGTAACAAAAAACCTCGGTATATTTGATCTCGTTCGATCCCTTTTGATTCATCCCATTTTCCTAATAGCAGATCCATTCCTTGCTTATAAAATTCTGCTTGCTTAATCGGAAACCGATTTTGTCGGTGAAATATCGAGCAAGCAAGATGTAAAAATAGAGGCGTGGTGACAAATTGTCGAAACCGCCAGTTCTCTGGCAAATCCAACTTTGTCATAAACGTTGCTGCATTAAACTTCCCATCTTTTATATCTCCTGCCTTATTAAATTCAATAAACCATTTTTGGGCAAAAGTGCCAATCTGGACTTCAGTAAATGGAGCAACTTCTACATCAGTAAATCCTCTTAAAGAAAGTTTTTGAGAAGCTATGCGACATGAAGCCACAAACTGATTTTTATGATATATTTCAAAAAATCGGCGAATTTCACTTAAAACAAAATGCTGTTCTGCTTGAGAGATTTCATCGATGCCATCTACTAATAGCAATATGCGACCTTCTTGCAAAAGTTTTATAATCACCCCTACATTAGTAATCCCTACAGTAATAAATTCTTGATGGATGTATTCTAATAAGTTAACCTGATTGTTACTACCAAAGCTTTCGACAAAGTCACGCAATACGATAAAAATGGGAACTTGATCTTCTGCATAGCTTTCACGATTGCATTGAAAAGCAAGATATTTTAGAAATGTTGACTTACCCGCTCCTGGTTTGCCTAATATGCGTAGCTGACGATATTTTTGAACAGCTTGCATACCCGAAATTTGACCTTCTTTGATTTTACCTACACCAAAGCGATCTACGTCTTCAGGTATAAAGCTACTAAGTGCAGAAGCTTCTATCTGTTGTTGACTAGGAACTTGTTCTAATATATTCACATCAACATAGATCTGATCGATAGAGACAGGACGATTAATATCTAGTAATTGTAAGATGCCACATTGATGATTGATTTTCTCTCGGCGTAGCGATCGCACCATCTCTACTAGATCATTCAAACTAAGTGATGCTGCTTGTTCATCTAAAGTAGTCTCATTGGTATTGTATTGGGAATACTCTAGGGGTGGATCGATGGCAATTGCTCGCCAATCCAAATCTAATCTTGTACAAATCTCAAAAAATGTATAACGCTCGATCGCGTACCCAGCAAAAAATCGCCAAATTGGTTGACGTGTTTTAACACCTACCTCTGTAGCAAGATACTCTTGAGTCCATCCTGTAGCGGTGAACTTCTGTTTGGCTTTTGTTACTCCTTCTGGGGATGCTTGTAGCGATCGCTTTGCCATCGGAGGGACTCGCTGATGTATATTTATGAATGATTTATTAAAAACATCCCGTCGAAAATATTTCAACGGGATGTTTCTATACAAACTAAATTCATCATAATAGTGACATTAGCGATAAGCGATTATAGCTAACAATTTATTCATACTTGGCTATGACCGTTATAGTTGGTTGTTTTTTGAGTGTGCAGACTGCGAGCGCCAACGCTTGCTCCAAGCACTGCCGCTGCAAGTCCTAACAATGAGCCAAAAGTAAAAGCCCAGCTAGCCTTAGATCCATTGGAAGCAACATCACGGGTTTGTTGGGCGCTCAACGTAGGAATCGGACTTGGTGTGGCTCCAGCATTTGGGGTGTCTCCTCCAGAAGGAATACTATTTCTGACATTAGGAAGAGTAATTCCATTTTGTTGGGCTTGGTTAGCAATTCTATCGACATTAGCAGCCGCTATACCAAAAGCACCAGAGACTCCACTAGCTAATAACCAAGCGCTAATTGCGAGAGTTGTTGCCCAGAGAATCGCGCCATTGAGAGCAGCCGTACTTCGATTGACTGATCCAAAAGATCTCGCGGTTACCCAACCACCGATAAATAGAGAAACAAATAGACTGATGATAGCCCAGATACCAAAGGATTGAGCAACATCACCTGAGTCAGAGCGAGGTGCACCCGAACCTGCAATATTGCCAAATCCTAGAGCCGCACCGATCGCACTTAGCAATAACTGAGAGCTTATGGCTACCACTAATCCTGCAATAATCGCACCCCAATGAACGCGATCGCTAAAGTCTGTAACACCATTATTGTAACGTCGCTCTGTAGTAACTTCGACTGGCTGATTAGTATGAATCATGATTTTTCTCCTGTTATTTTGGAAATCAGTCTAAATGTGAATAGCAGGCTATGCGACGCAATGCGCCGCATAACTTAGAAATCTATATAGATGAGAATCACTAAGATAGATTCCTACTTGGTTTGCTCAGCAAGACACTTGTCTTGAATTTTGCTCTTACAAGCTTTGAACTCAGTTGCCAAACGCTTTTCTTGCTCGTTGCTAAGATTGCTCTTGATGCGAGGGAACATATCGTTCTCTTCCTCTTCCACATGCTCGTTTACAGCATTCATCAAAGCGACAATTGCAGTCTTAAACTGATCTATATGGGTGGGATCCATTTCTTTGATTTGTTCAAGCGCCAGCTTCATTTCAGCTTGTTCGTCATACAAGTCTTGAACGTCATTGTAATATTGACGAACCGCAGGGTAGACGACTTGTTCTTCAGCTTCAGAATGAGCCGACAAGTCTTTGTAAAGTTGTCCAAAACACTCTTCCAACTTTTTAGGATCAGTGCTGTTTTGGATCTGTTTAAACAGTGCAGTCACCTTAGTATGGTCGAGTCGGATTAAATCACAAACACCAATCTCATCATCAGTATGACTA
>JAYVVP010000018.1:0-6648 GCA_043786935.1 Pseudanabaena sp.
AATAGTGACATTAAGAATCAATCTAATTGTCCAAATTTTTGTAATGTAAATACAATGTGAAACTAATAAGATTTACAAACCTTGATTCTTCATACTGAATTGCTAAGGAATGAAAAAACAAATAACTTATGCATTTTGTTCCTAGCTCTATATGAGGCTATTTTGTTAGTATCCCAAATGCACAACTTAATAAATTTTCATTCCTTAATTCTTTCAACCCCTCGTTTTAATATAATTGTTGTATACGATAATGGTACTAAATGCAATGAATTTACATAGAAAATCTTAAATTATTGCTAAAATCATCAAAATATTTTTAAGTGCAAATCTATTGAAAAATAACATTACACATGAAGGCGAAATAAAGCTAGGCGATTTTTCAATCCCCTGCTATGTCCTTGAGGATGGTAAACGGGTTTTATCTGGCAGGGGGATGCAAAGTGCTTTAAAAATGGTTGATGAATCGCTAGATGGCAAACAATCGTCAGGGACCAGATTAGACCGATATTTGAATCAAAAAACCTTGGAACCCTTTATTTACAAGGATAGATCGCAGGACCACTTCAACCCAATTACTTGCTACAAAGGCAACCAAAAAATCAATGGTTTTGAATCTAAAATCCTTGTGGACATCTGCAAGGCTTTTCTAGACGCAAGGAAAGAATCAAAGCTTTCTCCTAGACAAGAAATAATAGCAAATCAATGCGAAATACTTGTAATGGCGTTTGCTAGTTTAGGGTTAGTCGCTCTGATTGATGAAGCTACAGGCTATCAATATGATAGAGAAAAAGATGAACTCCAAAAACTAATAAATGCTTATGTATCGGAAGAATTAAGACCTTGGGCTTACACTTTTGGAGAAAACTATTACAAAGAAATATTTAGACTTAGGGGATGGGATTTCACTGTTTCAGGAATTAAAAAACGTCCTACTCCCTTCCCAGTGAAAAACTAGACACTTGAAAAGCCGACTTTCCAGTCTTCTGGGTTCTAATATATGTCTAATTTATGGGTGGGAAGGGAGTAGCATTGTTGGTAAGTATACTAATACATTTGTTTACGAAGAACTGCCCAAAGGAGTTTTAGAAGAGCTAAAAAAGAGAACGCCTAAAAATGAGTCAGGTGATTATGCTGCAAGATTTCATCAAAGCCTAACTAGTGACACTGGCTACATCGCCTTAAAATTCCAATTAAACTCAGTTACTAGCCTTATGGAAGCAGCAGACAATTGGGATGATTTCATAAGGCTATTTAATAAAGCTAGAGCTAGAAGAATGGGTTATCAACAGTTAGATCTAAAGCTTGAAATAAAACCAGAAGATTTCCCAGAAGACAAATGAAACACGAAAAAAACCTGAAAAATCGGGCTTGGTGTGTCAAGTATATTAACGCCTTGAGAAAGGGGCTAAATTTGACGAGCAGCGATCGCAAATTAGCATATTAATAATAAAAAACTGATTCAAATTTAATTGAGCTTAGTCTTTAAGGTTTAAGGAACCAATTTTGTTCTTGCAGTTGATGCCAAGCAACCCGAATATGATCTGGTTTAAAAATCTTTTTCTTGCGAGGATTCCACTCTTGAAATAGGGATATGGCTTGTTCGATGTCCTGAGCGGGTTGCTCGTATTTTGTGGCTACCCAATGAACTGTAGCCAGCATTTCTAAGCCGTAAGGAGTTTCAAAGCCACTAATTAGGTTGCTAACTCTTTCTAGGCGTTGGATTGCTTCTAGATCGTTATCTAAAAATGCTGTGGCTGCTTCTCTGCCTTGGGGTAGCACATAAATTTGACCTTTGCCAGTACCGTCACCATAGCCACGAATAAAATGTCCTTCGATATTTCTTAAAACATGGTTGAGATTATGGGCATAAGGACCATATAAGTGTTTTTCGTAGGATAGTTTGAGGGGTTCGCCTGATTCTTGTAAGAAATAGGCAAGTTTCTGAATTTCTAGTTTGGTTAGTTCGTAGCCAACAATGCCATAGAGTTCTAGCAATCGAATGAATAAGGCACGGGCGCGGGTCATGTTAGGAGTTTGAGAACTCACGGTCATGTTGGCGGCAATGGGTGCGCCTGTTGGTTCAAAAATAATTACTCGTACATGAGGGAGTTGAGCAAATGCTGATTCGATTAATGGTTTCACTTCTGACCAGTTGAGTCCGCCATTACCGCAACCAAGTGGGGGAATAGCGATCGATGTGATACCTAGCTGCTGAACTTCGTTAACCAAATCTGCTAAACCGTTTTGAATATCAGCAATTTTTGATTTGCCTTTCCAATGTTTTTTTGTTGGAAAATTAATTAGGTATTTGGGTGGAAATAGTCTGCCTGTGGCTACTACAAACATTTTGCCTGTATGTACTTGGTCATTTTTGCAGGCGCGTTCGTATTGTTTAAAATTTTCGGGAAATGCTTGTTTGAATTGCAAGGCGATACCCTTGCCCATAATGCCAACACAGTTAACTGTGTTAACAAGGGCATCTGCTTTTGTCTCTAACAGGTTGCCTTGCTGATATTCAATCATTGGTGGTCAAGCATTTTAATTTAATAATACCAATTTGAGCGGACTGTAACTGTTGGCTTATGTACGAATTTCAATAACAGGGTTTTAACTTGAGCCTGTATTTTAGGGTTAATCACGCCTATCTCTGTGACTAAGTGCCAAGGGAGAAACTGATGAACTAAGAACTCGGCTTGGCGGCGACATTTGCGGTTGGGGTCGTCCTCTGTATTAAACCAATAGTTAGACTCCATTAACTCCCAGTCAATAATTGGACAGTGGTATAAAGCCTCAATGTCATCAAAAAAATCACTATAAGCCATGACAGCATGACCGTCTGTATAGGCATAGGCTAAACTGTTTTCGTCTATGGTTTCGGCTGTTGTGACTAGATGTAAAACTTGGCTTTGTCCTTCGGTATATCCTTCTACATTGCCTTTATGGATGGAAAAAAGCATGGGAGAACGGGGTGCGAAGTAAAACGGTACATAATCATTCAGTACGCCGCCTGCGCTGCATGGCACTAATTTATTGGCTCGTCGATCTTGAATATGTTCGTGGGCGATGTTAGTCGGTCTAATCTTTGCATCGCGCAGCCGATTGTAGGACATTATTCCCCCTGAGTTGAGAATGGATGTCAAGTTTTTAAGGGGAGTGATGTGATAAATCGATGTAGACATTTTGCTAATTATGCAATATGGATCTGCTATTGACTAAATTATCAGTTCAATCATTGGTTAAACCTCAGAAGATAAATTATGGAAGGTCGATAGATATTCTAAATACTCAGTTGAAATAGCCAGAAAAAGATCATTAGATCCGTTAGAGGTATAAATAAAAGGGCTTTTGTCTTCAAGAGCAGAATATAACGGAATAGAAACAGGATTACCAACTAACTTATTCTGATCAATAGGATATATGAAGTTAGAGTAAACCTCTGAATGCATAAAAGAGTCTTGAGTTTGCTTGTAAACTTCATTCATTTCAATCTCACTCGCTCCTCTATAGATAGGTGGAACTATGTATGCAGTATCTTTGGAGACTTTAAAAGTTTTATAATTTTTGCCATCAATTTTTAAAATATCAGAATTCCTGAAATCATCTGAATCTTCATCAAAATCAATTACATATATTATCAAAAGGTCGTCTACATATGTAATGTAAAAAGCTCTTGAAAGTAACTGTATATCTATAGAATTATTGGCTAATTTTTGGGTTTTCCAAGTAAAATAAGTGATGTCTCCAAGTTTGCCAAATCCCTTTTCTGTTAAAAATGCTATTTCATAGCCACCACCATAAAATGACAATAATGTTCTATCGAAATCGTCGTCATCAATGGATTTTTTAGACGTTCCCAAAAGACGCATTTCATCACTGTAAAACCATCCACACAATGCTGTTGATTGACTAACTATATGTCTAAATATATCTTCGTGCGTAGTTTGGATAGCTGACAATGACATAGAGAAGTTCTCAAGCACTTCCTCTATGTCGTAACATCCAGATCCACAGGTTGATATCTTTCCAAAATTGGGGATGTTATTAGTGTTGATTAATAGTCTAGAACCACGTTTTTTAATTAGATTTATAACATCATTATCTTGCAAATACCCAATTATTGCAATTTCTTTGTCTTCTATCAAATCTGAATAAGTTTCAAAGAAATTATCTAGAGATTTTTTAGTGAAAGGATTAATTGATGCTTCCTCCTCAAGCAAAGTTATTATTTTTCTAGCCACATAAAAATCACCAGCCCAACTAACAACCAAATTTTTACCAATAATATTTACCTTTTGAACTAATCCATAAATAGTTTTAGTTGAATCAGGTGGAAATAATTTTGAAGTATCACCAATAGTTGGTATATCGGTAGAGCCTTTAAAGTTTGGACTTGATAACAGTAAGTCCCCTAGAAGTACTGGAGTATTTCTTATTTCAAAAGCAGCTATTAAAGTCATTGTAGTAATCCTACGTCTGAAGATCTTACTTTGCCTGTCAGTAGGTCGTGCATTAGTCCTTTTTTTTGTTGCTTGAGCTTGTCAAGATAGGCTTGTTCGTACTGCAAACTTGATTTGAACTTTTGAATCATCTCGACTATAGATTTCTGTTCTTCAATAGAAGGTAATATTATTTGGAAATTTGAGATATCTGTAAGGTTGATTCTTGGTAAAAGGCTAATAATATTTTTCAGGAGTCTTTGCTTTGTCTCAGCCGAATTTAATAGCTCTTCAAAAAATTCTGGTATGGCAATTCTTTCGTTTAATTTAATCTTTGCAATAGCCGCATTACTATTGCAGATGCCTAAAGAGCCGTCATAAACAACTGCTTTACCAAGTGCAGAGCCAATTTTACTGTATAAGATGTCTCTAGGATAAACCCACGATTTTTTTAGTAAATGATGTACTCTGGGAGCGATACAAGTTAAATTGCAAATATTTAAAGCACTTTCTTCTATCATTTCTGACTTAAGAAATGGAATTCCTTTAGGAAGAAACTCGATTAAGTTAGTCATTGAAAAACTGCCAAAATCTCTTATCGGGGAATCATACAAGCTAGAAAAATTTGTAACATCCCAACCTTTCGGGATAAGCCCGATCGCTTCGATACCAGAGTCTTTAAAAAGTTCGGGGTGAGCTATGCGATCGCGTAGTTTGCCATTTTCATCTAGCCCACAGGTTAACAAGTCATGCAACATCCCCGCCTTAACCTGTTTCAACTTAGCAATCAACACCTCTGTCTGACTAATTGTTGAGTCTATTGTGTCAATGATTTTTATGATGCTCTGTTGCTCTAATTTTGAAGGTATAGATATGGGAAGGCTTAATAATTCAATGACATTTATACCTTTAACTGTTGAGCCAATTGATAAAGACTCTAATCTTGACCGCTTAAAAGCTAAAAGAAAAAGTAAATACCTTGGATCAAGGAAATTGTAGGTATAGATAGCTTTTAAATCTTGATTAATTGCTATTGCTCTAGTAGTCAAAGCTGATCGTCCCACAGCCATACGAGTACAAACAATAGGGATGTTAGGCTCAATTAAATTTGCTGTACTATTTGCGAGTCCCTTAGAAGATATATGTTCTTCAGTATCGCTCAAAAATTTTGTATCATCCCTAAAATCCTTCACTGAAGCCCAAGGAATATCACCATTCCAATAACTAGGAATTACTCTTGAAGGTGTTCCCCCACCCACAATTCTTTCTATAGCATCTCCTAAAAGACAATTAGTCCAATCTATCGGGGTAGTCTTATCCTGCATATCCCAACCCCTTCATAAACTCATCCAACTGCCTTGCCGCCTTATCCCTAGCAGTTTGAATATCTAGCACCGTCACCTGATACTTATCCCACCAATTTTCTACCGCAGCAATTACCAGTTGCCGATGGGCAGCCACATAACGATCCAACTCAATAAGCAAACCATCCTTAAAAATCTCCAATACCAACGCCTCACAGTCATCCTCAGACAACTCCGCCCTTTTTGCCAATAGCCGATCCACCAACTCACCCTTGAGCCGCCGCAACTTTGCCTTTTCAGCCTTCAGATTCTCCTTAATTTCCTCGTATGCTTCCAGCGTCCGCAAAATCTCCGCTAACTCTTGCTCCCAAGGCATAACCATCACCTCAAGCTCGCTTAGCTCAGTCTCAAGATCATCAGTATCGACACCACGCTTTTGTAAGGCAGCAATTGCATTTTTGCCCTTAGTCAAAGCCTTAATCCGCTTCTGAGGCTCCTTCAATAACCCCTTTAGCTCCTTTTCTCGTGACTCCAATCCCTTGACATAGTTTTTTGGCTCCGAATCCTCCTCATCGTCCTCCGACTCGCCCTCATCGCCCAACTCAAAGGATTCCTTTTGCTGCTCTAGCTCCGCAATCCTTGCCTCAGTCGTACCAATCTCCTCCAAATATTCCGTCATCAAGCGCACGATCAACTTATGACCGAGCGGGTCAAACTTATTATTTTTATTCTTCTTGTCCTCATCGTCTCTATCTTCGAGCGCATCCCGAATTGTATCTACCCAACTATCTACCAAACCACCAAAACCAGATATAGCCAACGTTTTGAGTTCATACTTCACCTCATCCCACCAACTCGCCGCCACACCCGCCACCTTAAAGCGGTCTAGCAACCCAATCGGTTCCAAA
>JAYVVP010000019.1:0-6624 GCA_043786935.1 Pseudanabaena sp.
TCGAAGTCGATAGTAATAGTATCAAAATTGGCTTAGGTGGTAAGCGTGATGAGACGACTCGAAATATTGCAGTGCAGAAGCGCAAAGAAGTAGAAGAAGTTTGCTCTAAAGTTTTGCAGCGTCCAATCAAGGTAATGTTTAAATTTGTAGCCACTGATGCGATCGCTAATCAAGCACAGGTTACTGCTCCACTGCCTCTTTCTCCTGCGATCGCTCCAGTCGCCTATTTGAATCCGATCAGTCAACCAATTTCTTCCCCTTCACCTGTTGCGTCTCGAATTTCAGAGCGCTTGGTAAGTGCTGATAACCCTGTAGAAGTGCCGCCCACTCAAACTAAAGGCTATGTTGGCATGTCCGAGGAAGATATGGTAGTAAGAAACATGGCTGAGTTCTTTAATGGACAGATAGTTGATCTTGATGATGAACCTAGCCCTTAGTAGATTAAAAATTAGTAAATTAAAAATTTAGAAATCGCTTTGGAGAGAGTAAAGGAATTATATTATCAGCTTTACCTGTGACATGAGCAGCGAAACGCTTAGACAATGCGGGTACATAGACAGTTGGACTAGTGAATCCTGAAAATAAATGTAGACTCTCATAACCTTGTAATGATCCAACTAATGGCAAGTTGTCATTACTAAAAGCAACAAGACAATTTCGCCATTTACCTTTTAGCGCTGCGACTTTTGGTAAAACCTTGCTCACATATGCACGAATTGCTGCTTCGCTTTGAATAGGGTTAATCTCTGCATATGGGTTAGTCAAGACTCGGCTAAGCTGTCCGAACCTAATGCAACCATCGTTAAATTGAATCGCTCCAGCATCTACCGAAGGCGACAATAGTTCCTGTCCAGCAATATCCCACCTTGAATCTTGCTCAGCATTTGTAGTTGCGGCTTCTAATTGATACCTCTTAGTATCCGCAGGCATCACCATTGAGCGGAGTTTTAGTTCAACAGGTTCTGTATTGATCGCCTCAGCATGAGTGAAATAGATTCTTGCATTAATACCTGATGCTTTGAGAAGAGCGCGTGAGATTCCCCCTGCACAAACGACAACCTGAGAACTATGAAAGTCTCCCTCCTCAGTTGCTACACCGAATACGCGATCGCCTGAAACTAATAAGTTGTTAACTTTGGTATAAATAATTTCACCACCTAATCTTTGCATCGCTTGACTATGGGCTTTGACAAAACTATTTAGGTTGATGTGAGCATGAGGGAATAGCAATGCTCCACTGATTTCTTTTGAATTTAGTAAAGGTTCGCGATCGCTAGCCTCTTGAGAATTAAGTACAGTTGGTGCGATCGCACACTGAGCATATTGCGCGAGAATTGTTTGCAGGTCAGCATCAGGTTCAAGTGTCAACAGTAGATCTAACTCACGGAACTCCGTATCCATCCCTAATTCGTCAGATAGTTCTCTTTGTCGGACAAGCCCTTCTTCGCAAAGTTGGCGAGTAAGTGGAGTTGTTCCAGACCAGTATGAGATTCCACCATAACCTAGACTACTTGCACCCTGAAGCTTTTCATGTTGCTCAATTAGCAATACTGAAAGCCCAACCCTTTGCAGTTCATAGCCCAGTGATAGACCTGTGATACCACCGCCAATTATGATCCAATCATGCATTACTTTCTATCTCTTTAAATGCTCTTTAGGAAAGGTAGTGCGAAGCGTCATGCTCTCTCTATTTGAGTAACCCCCATCTCTTCTAATATGCTATTCCCAGCACCTAGATGCTGAGTTTTAACCCATTTTAAGCGTTTAGGAAGAACACACATCCGCAGAGTTACACTAGTAATCACAGGAATCCAATGCAACATATAAATCATGCCAGAGACTGTTTGCCAGATCGCCAATCGCCATGACATCGGATAGGCTCGCCTAAGACCAAAAGCCATTGTCACAGCCGACAGAGCAAGAGAAAATGCTGCAATCGGTGGCAACATGGGATTATGTCGCAGGACTATCGCGGCGATCGTATCGGGAATAAACGCCACTGTAAGCAAATATTGATTGATGTAAAACAGCGAAGCATCAAAGGTTTTGAGAAATCCCATTTTACCGCTCAGCAGTAAATTCCAATAGTCAAGATAGCGCTGAAATCCACCCTCTGCCCAGCGATTGCGCTGATGCCATAGCTGTTTGAAGTTGACGACTCCTTCTTCTTGCACCGCAGGAAAGTTTAGGCAAGCTATATCCCATTGGCACAAGTGCAGCCGAATAGTGAGATCGAGATCATCGGTAATTGTCTGTTCATTCCATCCACCGCAATCTTCTAGAGCAGTGCGGCGCACAAATTGACCATTGCCCCGCAATTCGCCTGTTCCCCCCACCCGAATCCGTAAATCTTGTAAAAATAAATCTAGTGCCATTTCGCACGACTGCCCCAAAGTCCACCAATTTTCTGAGGTATTGGCAATCGCCTTTCGTAATTGCACTGCACCGATTTTGGGTTGTTGGAAAGTTGGTACTAGAGATCGCAATACATTGGATGGAACCTGAGCATCCGCATCAAACACGCCAACAATATCGCCTTTAGTTAGCGCAAGAACTTGATTTAATGCTCCAGATTTACCGCCTTGAGCGCCAGCTTCACGCCGCAAGGTTTTTAGTTGAGGATACTTTTGTTTGAGTAGAGCAAGCACTTCGGGAGTGCGATCGCTGCTATTGTCATCAATGATCCAGACTTCAAGGCGATCGCTTGGATAGTCTAACTGACATAAATTTTTGACTAGGTTAGCAATCACCGCTTCTTCATTTTTGGCTGAGGCGAGTAGCGAGAAAAATGGCAACTCTTGTTCAGGATTGGGAGTGAGAGCTGGTAGTGATGGCGCAAAAATTAATCGTAAAGCTTGAATACTAAATAACCCTAACAATACCCATTGACTCCAAGGGGCAAAATGCAGACCAATTGTCAATCCATAGACAATAGTCAGCGCAATGATCGTTTTGAGTCTGCGGCGATCGTTCTCTGGTCGAAGGCTACTACGAAAGTCCGTCTCATGCATTTGGGGTGTTAATATATTGCGAAATGTTTAGCTTAGATATAATCAGGATAACGCTTTTCATGCAAAAAAATAGAAGGTAACGCTTCGTACCATTCCCTACTATCTTGAGAGATCAGGGATAGTCAATCATTACAACTATCCGACTAAGATAGTAAAAGTTAATCTAAAATTAAAACTCATAACTGAATGTTCGGCTTTCTTAAACGCAAATTTCGCAAAAAAATCGCACGTATTGAAATTACAGGAGCGATCGGGTCAGGGACTAGAACTCGCGTTCTTGAAGCTCTTGAATTTGTTGAAGAACAAAAATTTCCTGCTTTGTTACTCCGCATTGACAGCCCTGGGGGAACCGTCGGCGACTCTCAAGAAATTTATGCGGCTCTCAAACGACTACGCGAAAAAGTAAAAGTAGTCGCTAGTTTTGGCAATATTTCCGCCAGTGGGGGCGTGTATATTGGCGTTGGTGCAGATTATATCGTGTCAAATGCTGGCACAATCACAGGCAGCATCGGCGTGATTTTGCGCGGTAACAATATCGAAAAATTACTCGATAAAATTGGCGTTTCTTTTAAAGTCATCAAATCTGGCACTTACAAAGATATTCTCTCTTTTGATCGCGAAATCACACCCGAAGAAAGGGTGATCTTACAGTCACTGATCGACAGTAGCTATAACCAATTTGTGGAAACCGTTGCCGAAGGGCGCAAACTTAGCCCTGCGACAGTGCGATCGTTCGCAGATGGGCGCGTATTTACAGGCGAACAAGCAGTCACGCTTGGTTTAGTTGATCGCATTGGCACGGAAGAGGATGCCAGAGTATACGCAGCTGAACTGGTGGGACTCGACCCTAAAAATACGAAGGTGTTTACGATCAAGCCACCAAAATCTTTTGCCAGTAGATTCTTACCTGGTGGGTCAGAGACTGCGATCGCGCGTTTGCAATTTGAAGCTGAAACAAGTGGAATGCCTCTTTGGATGTGGCAATAAAAAAGAGAATAGGGAGCTTCTGGCTCTTTATCCTTTTTGAGTTTCGTTTATAAATTTAGTTGCAGATTCACGAATTGCTTGTTTTTCACTTTCAGGCTTTTTATCATAGGAATTTACCATTAATGAAACTCGTCCATTTTCAGCAAAACTTTCGCGATGTTGATCAACAAAATTCCAATATAAATAGTTAAACGGACAAGCGGTTTCGCCTATTTTTTCTTTGACATCATATTTACATTGAGAGCAGCAATTACTCATCTTATTGATATAGTTCCCGCCCGATACGTAGGGCTTTGATGCTAATATGCCGCCATCTGCAAAGGTGGACATTCCTAAAACGTTAGGAAGTTCAACCCATTCATAGGCATCAACATAGGCAAGCCAAAACCAGCGGTTTAGCTGACGCGGATCTGTGTTGGTAAGATTGCTGAAATTGCTCAAAACCATTAAACGCTGAATGTGATTGGAATAGCCATACTTTAAAACGTGGCTTGTTGCATCTTTGAGGCAGAGTAAATCAGTATTTGCATCCCAATAAAGCTGGGGTAAATCATTGCTGAATTTAAAATAATTATTTTCGCGTGCTTCTGGCATTTTTGCCTCGTAATACACTCGAATATATTCTCGCCATCCTAAAATCTGACGCACAAATCCTTCTACGGAATTTAGGGGTGCTAGATTTTTTTCATATGCAGCGATCGCCATTTCGCAAAGTTCTTGTGGCAGTAATAAGCCATTATTGAAATAGATAGATAATACTGAATGAAATAAAAATGGTTCACCGACTTTGATAGCGTCTTCGTAAGCTCCAAAGTTAGCTAATCGGGTTTCGATGAATAGTTTGGCTAGATCTAAAGCGCGACCGCGAGTTACTGCATAATTAAATTCATCTAATTTACCAAAAGCATTAGGTAGATAATTTTGAACTAATTCAATTACCTCTTGGGTAATGCGATCGGGTTTAATTTCAGGAATAGATGGGATTGTGATCTTTTTAGGTAGTGCTTTACGGTTCTCTTTGTCGTAGTTCCAATTACCCCCAATCGGCTTGCTATCTTCCATTAAATAGCCTGTTTGTTTACGTAGTTCTCGATAGAAAGTTTCTAAGCGATAGCCTTTTTTGATTTTTGGTTTGAATTTCTCTGCGTCAGCAATAAAAAATTGATTAGGAATATTTTTAATGCGATCGCTAAATTTTTTAGCCAGATCTGACATCTGCGATCGCGTATTCCACTCAGAGGGCTGCATATAAGTTAGTTGAATATGGGGATACTTTTCCAAAAATTCGGCTAGACCATCAGCGTGACCTCCTTCTGTAAATAGATTGAGAATAGGAAAACCTTGCTGATGACAGGCGATCGCAAAGTGACGCTGAGAACTGAGAACGTAAACTAGTTTTTGCTTATGGTGGGGTATAAATGTCGCATAAGCAAGCGACTCGACAAAGATTAATAAGGGCTTTTGGGCAAGTAGTTCGGCGGGAAAAGCTGATAGATTTAGTTGATCGTGAAGAATAAATAAAGCGCGATCGCTAGTTTTTAAAAGATTCTCTAAACGTGGTGTAAGCGGATAATTCTCAATTTGCGAAAGAAATTCACGAGCAGTTTCTAACATGTTGCGATGGGGCGATGATTAATATAAGACTCATAAGGGGGCGCTTTTCGCGCCCTTTAAACTTTAAACTTTTGCTAAACCGCTATGGCGCAGTAAAGGTACTGTACTTGGCTCACGTCCTCGGAAGGTTTTGAATACTTCCATCGGATGTTTGCTACCGCCCAAGGCAAGTACTGTATCTCGATAGAGGCGACCTGTGGAAGCGATCGCGTCTTCATTTTCGAGACCAGCTTCTTCAAAGGCGGCAAAAGCATCAGCGCTGAGGACTTCAGCCCACTTATAACTGTAATAACCTGCAGCATAGCCTCCTGCAAAAATATGACCGAATGAACAAAGAAAGTTATCTTCGGGCAAAGGTGGAATTACCATCGTGGTTTCGGCAAGACGCGATCGCAACTTGGTTGGAGTTTCATCGCCACCGCTTTGATAGCGATGATGGAGTTCGATATCCACAAGGCTAAAATGTAACTGACGCAATAATCCTGAGCCACTCATGTAGTTTTTAGAAGCAATTAGCTTCTGGTAATAGGATTCAGGAAGAGATTCACCTGTTTCATAATGTCTCGCCATACCAAATAAAGTTGCGCGATCGTAGCACCAGTTTTCCATAAACTGACTGGGTAGTTCTACGGCATCCCATTCAATATTATTGATGCCTGAAGCACCTGAATAGTCAACCTGTGTCAACATATGCTGCAAACCATGTCCAAACTCATGGAAGAGAGTTTCCACATCTCCAAATGTCATTAGGCTGGGTTTGCCATCAACAGGTGGCGATTGATTGCAAATTAGATAAGCAACTGGTAAGCGCGTAATTGGCTTGCCATCTTCGATCAATTTGGCACGTCCGATGCAATCATTCATCCATGCACCGCCACGCTTTTCGGCAGGACGACTATAGGGATCAAGATAGAAATAAGCGATCGCTTTGCCAAGTTCATTCTGAATCTCAAAGAAGCGCACGCTCTCATGCCAAATTGGAGCAGTTCCATCAGCAGCCACAACGGTTATG
>JAYVVP010000020.1:0-2285 GCA_043786935.1 Pseudanabaena sp.
TGGCGCTATTAGTCTCATAGCAATTAGATCAGATATGGTGATTCTTAGAATCTTCCCATTAATATGATTGTGTATAAATGATTCTGCATGGTTACTTACCGCAGTTGTTGATCAAACCCACCAAAAGAATGGTCGCAGGGCATAGCCCCGCAATTGGTTTTATATTTTTATTTGTGGCAGGTTTAAAAGCAAATTGCTGTAAGTGTTAATAATCTATAACTAGTATCACTTTAAATTACTATGTCTCAACCTTCATGGTTCAATCAAACACCTCAATGGGTCTGGCTGGCTTGTATTCCAATCGTAGGTGGTGGCGCGATCGCTTATGCGGGCACAAAGATTGGCTCTAAAGTTTGGATTGGTATTGGTGCGGGCTTTGTAGCAGCAGCGATCATCTTACCTTCAATACCGATTATTTCTGGCTTTGCTGGACTTGTTTGGTTTGCTCAAATTGGTACAGCCTTTGCTCTTAAACGTGAATACTTAGTTAAGACCTATCCTAAAAATCTTCCTTTACCAGAAGATGCAAAACTATTTGCCGCGATCGCTCCGACTCGTCCCAAAATTGAGATTAATAGTTGCTCTAAAAATGATTTAGTAAACATTTTAGGTTTGCCAATTGTTTATGCTAACGATCTAGATTCTTTGCGTTCTGAAGGACATATTTTTACTAGCCTTGAGGAACTTCACGACGTTATCGAAATTCCTAACGAAACTCTCACCAAAATCGCTCCTATGGTTATATTTAGCTACAACTATCGCGAAGAGTCAAATTATTCATGGAAGCGGCTAAACTCTATGACTGTCGATGAAATGATCGGTTTAGGGCTTGAGCCTAAAGCTGCTGAAGTGATCAACCAAGAACGACAACGACGTGGCGCATTCAAATCTATTATGGATATAAAAAAGCGCACTGGAATTCCTTTTACCGCTTTTCGACATCTTACTTAAAAACAATAAGGATGTTCAATGCTTCGTATTACAAGTTCTATTTGATTTTAAGAGGTTTGCCATGTCGCTTTTTAGAACATCTCTGAAAGAGAACCTAGCTAAACATAAGCTATGGTTGGAAAGTGATGGAGAGGAAGGTGACCGATTTAGTGCGGCTGGTGCAAGCTTTGAAAGAACGGATTTAAATGGTGCGAATCTGAGCAAAGCCAACCTCAGTGGAGCAAATTTTAGTGGAGCAAATCTTAGTGAAGCAGATCTCAGTGAAGCAACTTTATTTGGAGCAAAACTAATCGGAGCAAATATAAATGGAGCGAATCTAAGTAGCTCTGCCCTGAGTGGCGCCGAACTTCAGGGAGCAACGCTTCAGGGTGCGATTTTAACTGAGGCACTTCTTTGTGAAGCAATTCTTACGGGTGTAGATTTGAGTAATGCGGATTTACATAGAGCCAATCTTAGTCTGGGCATTCCTGAATTTGTTAAATCTAAAAATATTCAGTCTATTGTAAGCGGACATATTGTGCCATTTATTGGGGTTCGTCAAACTAATCTTACAGAAGCAAATTTGAGTGGAGCGAACCTGAGTGAAGCGAATCTTGATTTTGCAAACCTGAGTGATGCAAATCTAAGTGGTGCAAATCTAAGTAGTGCAAAACTCTTTGCAGTTAATTTAAGCAAAGCCAATCTATCTAACGCCAATCTTCATGGAGCAGATTTATTTCGAGTTAAAGCTTTAAACACTAACTTTAGTTACGCAGATCTTACTGATGCTTGTATTGAAGAATGGATAATTGATTCTGAAACAAGATTTGACGAAGTTAATTGTAAATCTATTTATTTGAAGCATATTCTCCGAAGCTTGTCTGATTATATTTTTAGAAGATATTGCGATCGCCGTCCTTTTAACCCTAAGGCAACTTTTGCTCAAGGTGATTTTGTAAAATTAGTGAGCAGAGATAATGCAGGGCTAGAATTAGAAAATCGAGGATCAGATATTCTTCAAGAACGAGTTGTCATCGAAGAATTACATGAGATCTTTGAGCATTTGATTGAACAATATTCACAACGCTATGCTGATGCTTCGGTAAGCGATCGCTTGACACTTCTAAAATTAGAAATCACTTATCAGGCGAAAGTCGATCCAGCTTTTAGATTGAGATTACTTGAGGCTGTGAGTACAAAAAGTAATCAGGAATTAATTAAGTTATTGACTGATAATGCTTTTGTGAGTGTTTCAGAAGACACTATTCAACAATGGCTGGCTACCGAATAGAGAAAGTGCAGTTTCTTTTTCTTTTACAGCAAGTTACTTTCAAACCTACCACAAATAATATAAA
>JAYVVP010000021.1:0-6607 GCA_043786935.1 Pseudanabaena sp.
TGGGTTTTGTCTGTTCTCTCACTCCAACACCACCAGATAAATGCTTAATTTACAATCATCATATCTTTGTTATTCTGTCAATGCGTAAGTCCTATAGCAGTTATTATTTCAATATTTATGAAAGGATTTAAAACTAACAAATCCTGATCTCCAGAAACAATAAAATCAGCCTCACCACTAACAGCTAACTCCAAAAAATTATTATCTTTAGGATCTCGACAAATATCAATAGATTCTTTAATTACAACCAGTTCAGCACTCTCAATCAACTTAACAATAAATTCTTGCTTCTCCTCTACAGTAAAGTATTTAATAAATTTTTTGCGATTTAAAACCTGATTAAGCTCTAATAAAGTTGCTTCCGAGTATAAAATCACTCCCATCTCTTCTACTTTTTTAATCACCCAAAAAGGAACAGAATTTTTGACAAGCAAAGCACTGACAAATATATTGTTATCTAAAACAAAACGACTATTCATCATCTTCGAGAATTGATTGTAATATTTCTGGAGTTAAACCCCTCTTCTCTACTTTATCGGCAATCTCTTCCATCACATCACTAAGGGTCTTTCTAGCCAAATCTGGTTGAAAAAATAACTTAATCATCATCCCCAATTTTTGTTGCTTATTAAATTCCGCTTCTCGATAAGCCTGAGCCACTTCATTATCAACATTAATAGTAATTGCTTCCATCACTAACTCCTAAATTTGAAATAAAATACTATTTTTCTTCATTATATCGGCTCAAAATTTCAATTATATAAAAATTGAGAAGTCGCTAGATGCTAGCATGACAAAATCTCTTTGCAAACTGTAAAACCATGCCCCAACTTATCCCCACCGAACTCGAAGACGGAACTATTATTTATTTTCAAGTAGATGAACCTGCGGAAAATCCCTTGTCGACAACTCGTTCTTTTGGTCTTCCTGATAATACCCAAGCCGCTAAGGAAAAAGCAGTCCAAAGTTTTCATGCTATGCAAAGCCTCGTGCGTGGCTACACCGTCAACACCCTCCACGCTTTTCGCAATTTAGGAAGTGCTGAAGTCAGTGAAGTCACACTTGAGTTTGGCGTGAGCCTAGATGCTAAAGCTGGAGTACCCTTCATCGCATCTGGCGGCGCAAGCTCCAATCTGAAAATTACTGTGAAATGCGTATTTCCCAAGAAGCCAGAATAATTACAAGCACCACAAATCTCCCAGCGATCGCATACACTAGATACAAATCTTTACGCTAGTTAAAGCATAAATCGCGTCGAATGCCAGACCATACTCATATCCACGTCAGGGGTGCTAGACAGCACAATCTGAAGAATGTCGATCTTACGATTCCACGCGATCGCTTGATCGTGTTTACAGGTGTTTCTGGCTCTGGTAAATCATCACTAGCTTTTGACACGATTTTTGCTGAGGGACAACGCCGCTATGTGGAGTCGCTGAGTGCTTATGCGCGGCAGTTTTTGGGACAAGTCGATAAGCCTGATGTGGACTACATTGAGGGCTTGAGTCCTGCAATTTCAATCGATCAAAAATCTACCTCGCACAACCCGCGATCAACTGTTGGTACGGTTACTGAGATTTATGATTATTTGCGCTTGCTCTATGGTCGTGCAGGTTCGCCCCACTGTCCGATCTGCGATCGTAATATTGCGCCACAGACGATTGATCGAATGGTGGACTCGATCATGGAATTAAGCGATCGCACGCGTTTTCAATTACTCGCGCCAGTGATTCGCGGCAAAAAGGGAACTCACAAAAAATTACTAACTAGTCTTGCTTCAGAAGGATTTGCGAGAGTTCGTGTTGATGGAGAAGTGCGCGAACTGAGCGACAATATCGAACTTGAAAAGAACAAGTTACATGATATTGAAATCGTGGTTGACCGTTTGATTCGTAAAAATGATATTCAAGAACGTTTAACTGATTCGCTAGCTACTTGTTTGAAACGAGCAGAAGGAATTGCGATGGTCGAGATTCTCGATCAGAAAGATGCTAGTCGAGAGAATGACAGTAATTTGCTCACTTTCTCTGAAAACTTTGCCTGTCCTGAACATGGCGCTGTGATGGAAGAACTATCGCCGCGAATGTTCTCTTTTAACTCACCCTACGGAGCTTGTCCAGCCTGTCATGGATTGGGTAGTGTCAAAACTTTTAATCCTGAACTGTTTGTTCCCGATCCAACTTTGCCAGTTTATGCCGCGATCGCGCCTTGGGCAGACAAAACCCATACTTATTACATTTCATTGCTAGCCAGTGTTGGCGAATATGCAGGATTTGAGATCACTACTCCTTGGGAAAAGCTTTCGCAGTCTCAAATTGATGTTATTTTGTATGGCACAACCGAAAAGATTCTAATTAAACCAGACTCGCTCTATCGCGATCGCAGTGAAGGATATTACAAACGTTACGAGGGCGTGATCGCCATCCTAGAGCAGCAATATGCTGAAGCTGGAGAATCACAAAAACAAAAGCTAGAAAACTATCTGATTGAGCAGTCTTGTTCTACATGCGAAGGAATGCGCTTAAAACCAGAATCTTTAGCGGTTCGCATTGGTGGTTACAACATTATTGAGTTTGTATCAGTTCCACTTGGAACCTGTCTTGAGCGCTTAAAAAATTTAGAACTAAGCGATCGCACTCGTCAAATTGCCGATCGCGTCTTGCAAGAAATCTTAGCCAGACTTCAGTTTTTACTTGATGTGGGATTGGATTACCTTACTCTGGATCGGTCTACCATGTCTCTGTCAGGTGGCGAAGCCCAGCGTATTCGCCTTGCCACTCAGATTGGTTCAGGCTTAACAGGAGTTCTCTATGTTCTGGATGAACCGAGCATTGGACTTCATCAACGCGATAACTTCCGATTACTTGCAACTTTAACCAAGCTGCGTGATCTTGGCAATACCTTGATCGTGGTGGAACATGATGAAGAAACCATCCGCGCTGCCGATTATCTAGTTGATATTGGACCAGGAGCAGGCGTGCATGGCGGCAGGATCGTTGCTCAGGGCAATGTTAAAGATATTGAGAACCATCCTGAATCACTCACAGGCGCATATTTATCCAAACGCAAACAAATTTTCACACCCGCAGAACGCCGTGAAGGTAATGGCAAACATCTCGAAATCTGTAACGCTTATTTAAACAATCTCAAACATATCAATGTGCAACTTCCATTAGGAAAACTTGTATGTGTGACGGGCGTATCAGGTTCAGGCAAATCCACTCTTGTTAACGATATTCTCCATCATGCTCTCGATCATCATTTTTTGCGTAAAAAACCAGCCCCAAAAGGGCTTGGCGAAATTAAAGGACTTATAGCTTTAGACAAATTTATCGTGATCGATCAATCTCCAATCGGACGCACCCCACGTTCTAATGCGGCGACTTATACAGGGCTGTTTGATGTGATTCGCGAAACTTTTGCGCTCACAACTGCTGCCAAAACTAGAGGTTACAAAGCAGGACAATTCTCTTTTAATGTCAAAGGCGGGCGTTGTGAAGCTTGCTCTGGACAGGGCGTAAACATTATCTCTATGAACTTCTTGCCTGATGTATATGTACAGTGTGATGTCTGTAAAGGAGCAAGATATAACCGCGAGACGCTACAAGTAAAGTACAAAGAAAAGACGATCGCGGATGTTCTGGATATGACCATTGAAGAAGGAATGCACTTTTTCGAGAATATTCCTCCAGCACATACGAAATTGGGAATGCTGGTAGATGTTGGTTTAGGCTATGTTCGTCTTGGTCAGTCTGCGCCGACACTTTCAGGCGGTGAAGCTCAACGGGTTAAGCTTGCTACCGAGCTTTCACGCCGAGCTACAGGTAAGACTCTCTATCTAATTGATGAACCAACCACAGGTTTGAGTTTTTATGATGTGCATAAGTTACTGGATGTGATGCAGCGCCTTGTCGATAAAGGTAACAGTATTATTGCGATTGAACATAATCTTGATGTGATTCGTTGCTCTGATTGGGTGATTGACTTGGGACCCGAAGGAGGCGATCGCGGTGGTGAGATTATTGCTGAGGGAACTCCTGAACAGGTTGCCGAAGTTGCAAGTTCATATACGGGCAAATATCTCAAGCAAGCTTTAGCTGAATATCCACGCAGTAATCTAAGCAGAAAAAAATAGAGGAGGCGCATTGCACCCCCTCTAATCTTGCAAATAGAAGTTAATTACTTGCTTTGCTGAGTCTGGTAATACACAGCGTTACCTGAGTCAGGAACAAACTGACAGACTTTTTGAGAAGTGAAGAAAGATTTCCAAATTGGAACGTTGGAAACTCGGTAATAGTTACCAAGAACTGGCTTGATCGCCTCAGTCGCTGCTTTGAGATGATAGTGAGGAATCCCGATAAAGATGTGATGAGCTACATGAGTACCAATATTGTGATGGATATCGTTAAAGATTCCATAATCACGATCAATAGTCGAGATAGCACCTTTAAGGAAATACCAGTCTTTACCACGATACCAAGGAATATCAGCTTCGGTGTGATGCAGATAAGTAACTAGGTCAAGCCATACCACAAATACAAGGTAGGGAACAATGTAGAACTTAACTAAAAATAGAAAGCCGTATGTAAAACCCAGCCAACCTAAAAATGCAATCATTACTGCAAAAAGAGTACTACTGGTGATGATATCTGTAGTTTCTGATTTGCGGAAGAGATCGTTATTAGGAACAAAGTGCGAAGCCGTAACCCGAGAAGGCGATCGCTTAAATAGATAAAGAGGATAAGCAAACAACAGGGCATCAAAGCGAATGAATTTCCCCAACCAATCTAATTCTTTGTATTGAGTCTCGGTGACTGGATACCAACTCTCATCAGTATCAATATTACCTGTATTTTGGTGGTGAGTGCGATGACTGATGCGCCAACCATGATATGGCACAAGGATTGGGATATGTGTGAGATGTCCAACCAAGTTATTTAGCCATTTGAATCGAGAAAAAGAACCATGTCCGCAGTCATGACCGACTACAAAAAAAGCCCAAAACATTGTCCCCGTTGCAAACCAAAAGATGGGATAAAACCACCATGCATCTAAATATGCAGCTGTGGCATATAAACCTACGATAATCGCCGTATCGGCAAAAAAATAGGCGAGCGATCGCCATACATTCGGAGTAAAATATTCAGCAGGAATAGAAGCTTTTACATCTTGAAAAGTAAACGGAAGTTCAGTTTGAGATGTAGAAGATGTATCGGTAAGAGGATTGTCGAGGTTAATGCGATGAATAGTCGAAGACGACACGTATATTTCCCTGTTGTTAAGAAAAATTAAGTTAATACTTAAATCTTAGCAGGGACTCAGCTTATTTTGTGCAATCAAATGCATCAAGTAAAAAAGCCCAGCGATCGCCATTTGTGCGAATAAAAGCTTGCATTTTCGCGATCGCATTCTGATCGCCCATTAGCTGCTTTAATTTTTGTTGATTTTTTGGCAAGTTAATAATTTCATAGGTAAACGGTGTATGCCATATGAGATAGCCTGCTCGATGCAGTAAACCCAAAGCGATCGCCGCATCGGGATGTAATTTTGAGACTTCGGCAAAAGTGCCTTGGCGCGGTAGTTTAGGCAACAGAGCCTGAGCTTGTTGTTGCAGTTTTTGTTGTTGTTGCAGGAAAAAATTTACCCTTTGGCGATCGCTATCATCCAGTAAGCCTGTGGGTTCACTAACAAGCATCAAAGCTTCAGCAGGTTTGTCATCGCGACCTGCTCGACCAATTTCTTGGATATACTCTGAGAGCGTTAAAGGTGGATGAAAATGCAATACCCAACGGGTATCGGGCTTATTAATTCCCAGACCAAAGGCGGATGTGCAAATTACAAACGGATATTGATTAGTTAGCCATTGTTGCTCGATATAGCGGCGTTCTTGAGGTGCTAATCCTGCATGATAAGCTGCCGTAGCAAAAGAATTTTCTTGCAACCATGTGACTAATGTCTCTGCATCACGACGGCTTCGCACATAGATTAAGCCAGACTGTCCTTTGCGATCGCGAATAAACTTGAGAGTACGGGATTTACGCCCTGCAAATGTCCACGCGATCGCCACTTTGAGGGTCAGATTTTGACGGTAGGGACTAGTACGCACAATTTTTGGATTTTCCATGTGCAAGCAAGCTTGTAACTCGGCGGCAGTATCAAGATCGGCTGTAGCTGTAAACGCAGCTAGAGAAATTCGTGGATGACAGTCAGGCTTGTTTTGCATCAAAGCGTCTCGAACTGCACCTAAGCGGCGATAACTAGGTCGAAATGAATCTCCCCATTGCACCAGACAATGAGCTTCATCAAGCATTAATCCTGTAATTTTTAGTTGGCGATCGCTAAGCTTTTCCCAGACAGGCGGACTCAAGAGCGTTTCTGGTGAAATATAAAGCAAGCGAGTAGTTGATAGATTCTTTAATGTTTCGCGTCGTTCCATTTGTGATAAGTTACTATGGAGAGCCGCAGCAGGCAAATTACGTGTTCGCAAATCTCGAACTTGATCTTCCATTAAAGCCAATAGAGGAGAAATGACTAAAGTTAATCCTTCATTAAGAATTGCAGGTAACTGAAAACAAATAGACTTACCTCCACCTGTAGCCATAATCGC
>JAYVVP010000022.1:0-6563 GCA_043786935.1 Pseudanabaena sp.
TCAATAGACGATGCCCCAGTTGATGCTATGGCTGATGTACCTGGATAGTAAGTATTAATGACATTACTCAGTGCCGTTGGATTATCTTTTCCTGGCGTACCACAGACATCAGGTATGGCGTAAGCAGGATTTAAGAAAATTAATTGTGAGGTAATGAGTAAGACGATTGAAAATAAAGCTGTCAGAGAAACGTGGTTTAGCTTGTACGTTTTGGAGCGACCTGTATATTTTTTCTCCGATCTTCGTGAGCTATGCTTTGACGATCTCGAGTCGTTCTTGGCAAATAGTTGATTAAGCGATTTTCTAATTGAGTTTAAGCCACTCCCTATGACCCCATAAAACGCTATCAAAAATTGAAGAAGCGATCGCATCGCGATCGCAAAGAGTTTGTTCGATTTAGATAAACCTAATTTGCGATTAGCTTTTAAAGTCTTTTTAAACATTATTTTTTATCTCCCGTCTTCTCCAGTTGCAAGTCTGATTCTTGATTTTCAAAGCGAATCTCAACATCGCGGATATCGGTAAATTCAATTTCGACACGCCGATCGCGAGCATAGTCGATAACTTGATTGTTGGGTGAAGCCCGTTGAGTTTCACCAAGCGATCGCACAGTCATCCGTTCAGAGGCAACACCCTGTCGCAATAGATAATTACGCACTGCACGCGATCGCTTAAAGCCAAGCTCAAGGTTATAAGCATCACTGGCTCTAGGATCGGTATGTCCTGCAAGGGTAATGATAATTGTGGGATATTGCTTTAACACAGCAGCGATCCGATCAAGGATTTTAACGCTGTTGGGACTGATCGTGTCGCGGTCAAGGGCAAAATGAATTTGACGGGGTACAGATAAAACAATTGGGTTGGGCGGCGGTGGAACTTGCACGATTTGGGGTGGGGTGGTACAAGCTGGAATTGGTGATTGGATATTGGTAATGGGGGGAGCCGTAAGATCAGGATTAACAATTCGCGCATTAAAGGCAGGTTCTGATGTGCCGTACTGTGGATCGGTCGCGATCGCACTAATTGTGTCACCGACTTTGAGATTATTTAGAGAAGCTGCAAATTTACCATTAGCGTTGGTCTTGACTGTCGTCAGGTATTCGCTAAGAGCGCCATAGGGCAGATTGGGATCGGTTTTGCCAGTGACGCGATATAGATCGATCTCTGTATCAGGATCGGCAGTGCCATCTATGTTGACTTGATTTGACGTAAACATTGGGAAAGAACTCGCTAGAAAAGTCGGCGCGTTGATGGCTCCATTGGCAGTATCAACGCGCCGAAAATGGGAATCGCGTGGTCGGTTGATGCCATCGCCTGTGATGAAATCGCGTTCACTTACATGGCGTTGGGCGATTAAGTCAATACTCAAACCATTTAAAGAAGTAAAACTATTTTTGCGAATCAGATTGCGATCGCTTTTAGGAAAAGCGGCGATCGCTACACCTGCCCCACGTTGGTTACGAATTTCGTTATTGGTCACTTGATGATCGTTGCCCATTAAATAAATGGCGGCGTAGTTGGTACTGCGATCGTTAAATAGAATGCGATTATCTTTAATTGCGATCGCGCCATTGGGTTTGAACAGATATATACCGCTTCCATCATTCGCACAGATAGTGTTGCCCTTGATTTGTAAATTTGCAATTTCGCCTTCTAAATAGATACCGTGGGGCATTCCATCAAAACCATTATTGGTAATCGCATTTTCGATAATTTGCGTTCCTGTCGCTTTCACCGATGTGACAATACCACTGCCTTCGTGATTAGCAATGCGATTACGGCGAATAATTGTGTCAGTACTATTAAATAGATAAATCCCAAAACTAGAAGCTTGTTTAGGCATCTGACCTGTGGGAGTAATCCCCAACCAGTTAGCTTCGAGAGTTACACCTTGAGGTGGTCGATTGCTGTCATAAAAAGGTGAAGATTGGGCGGGTTGCTGTTGCTGAGTGGTATCAGGTGGCGGCGACTGATGTGAGATGAAGATGTCAGCCGATGGGGTTGTGGTCGGTACACTTTCGATCGCATTAAAGCCATAAAGACTCAAACCTCTGATCGTCACGCCATCGGCAACGATCGTTAAACCTCGGAAAATTTCTACACCATCCGCAGGCGCGATCGCGACAATCGGCTGCGGAATCGCTAACTCTTGAGCAAAGGAACGCTGCGAGTCGTAACCCGTTTGAGTCGTGCCGTCAATTGTAAGGTTGGGACGACTGAGAGCAGGTAGAGCTTTGGATAATTTGATCGTGGTGCGATCGCTAGGTAAGTTAAATCCAATCTGAGAACCTTTACTATTCGCAATCGGCTTAATCTGAGCACGTTCAGTTTCACTGAGCCGATCAAGTGTGAGACTGCCATTAGCGATCGCAATTGCTTCACGCAATGTCAATTCGCGATCGCTTTGAATGTCCCCATCGCGATCGCTATTAACCGTGATTTGGTAATTAGTGGAAGTGGGCTGAGCGATCGTTTGGCTGCAAGTTGAACCAATAAAACCGATCGAGCCAATGCAAATAAATAGCCCTGTTACTTTTGTGTAGTTTATTTTTCGCATAGTCTCTAATTCTTTAAATTTGAGAGTTGATCAGGATTGATCACAAAGCCACTTCTCTCGGTGGTGCTGATTCCCATCGCTCGAAGGAGTGCTGTAACGGTATTGCCCTCATTAGTCAACAAGAAGTTAAAAGCCGTTGCGAGGCGAAGGTTAGCACTATCAGAAGGGTTAACAGCCAATGGCACAGGAACATTATTAGTGATGGCGCTTGCTTGCGGAGTTGTTACTTGTGTAGGCGTGGACGCAATATTAGTGTTGCTATCATCG
This sequence comes from Pseudanabaena sp., assembly GCA_043786935.1. GTDB lineage: Bacteria > Cyanobacteriota > Cyanobacteriia > Pseudanabaenales > Pseudanabaenaceae > Pseudanabaena. The sequence goes on from JAYVVP010000022.1 coordinate 2,825, forward strand.
AGATTCAACGATATATAAACTTGAGCAGTTCCTGTTTGATTTATAGCCGAACTGTTAGCACTGAGGAGAATGCGATCCGAACTCACGCCCTTTTCTAGTAGATAGTTTCTTACAGCACTCAACTTAAACATTTCTAAATCTTGAGACATCAAAGCAGTGCTTAATGCAGCACTAGTCTGGATCTCAAACATCAAAGCAGGATTAGTATTCAGACGCTCAATCATCTGATCGAGCGTGGCATAGCTTAAGTCAGCAATTTTTCCGTCGTTGCCCACATTCACAGCTAGAGAAATGTTAGGAGCCGATCTGCTACTTGTCGGACTATTACTATTTGGGGTGACTGGTACGACACTGGCTTGAAGTGAGGTCTTAGGTAAGATGCTTTGCAAAAATTCGGTCACAGGCGAATTTGATGATGAATTTGAGGATATTGTTTGTAATCGGGTGGCGATCGCATTAAAAATATCGGCTTTACCACTGATTGCAAAACTAATTGATTGTGAATTAGGAAGAGAAACAACTGGCGGGGAAGTGTTAATACTAGCGGTATTATCCACATTGTTACCCAAAGAGCGCAAGGTCATCTGACTACCAGCAACACCGCGATCAAGTAGATATTTTCTGGCTGCCATTATCCGATTAGCCGCAAGGTTATCACCCGCGTTCATATCCGCAAGCGAGCCAATATATCCTTGAATATCAATCGAGAGATTATTGTATTCTTTCAAAACGGCGGCTAAGTTTTCTAGAATTGCGACATCTGATCCAGCTAACTCCGCACTGTTGCCTTGATTGCGATCTTTAAAGGTGAGCGATCGCGCCACGTTGAGACTGATGATTTGAGGCGTTGTAGGCATAGTTGCCGCTAGCTGTGGTACTGCTTGAGGCAGCTGGGCAACAGCTAGCGGCTCGATCGGTTCTTGTTGCTGACGTGGTGGAGTTTTTTGTAAGCCAAATCCATCAAACAATTCGTTTAGCTTTACCGTGATTCCTGCATATAGCCCACCAACTGAGCGCGAACCACTAAAGTCTCGATCAATATTAACGGCACCAGTGCTATAGCCAGCAGCCAGCCTCAAGTTAGGTGTGAGGTAATAACCCACCTCGCCCACTAATCCTGTTTCGCTGTAACCTGCGGTTGGTTGATTGAGCAAGCGAGCTTCGCCTACTAACTCGACGTTATAACCCAAACGATAGGTGGCCCGCAACTGGGTCAAATTGGTGAGCGATATGCCCGTAAAATCTTGGGCGATCGTGGTGGTGCTATTCCGCAAAGCCAACTTCCCATAAAATTCCCATTGCCAGTTGGGAGCATAAATCCCTTCTAAGGCAAGCGTATGGTCGATATAACCAGTACCACTCCCAAACAGAATGGAATTAGGAATAATATTTGGATTTTGGCGGTATTCGTAACGTAAGAGCAGGTTAAATTTGTCATCTTGCGGATCGCGATAGGCAAGCCCGACCTTGAGATTGGCGATCGTCCCTAATCCAGCTATTAGTTGGTTAGCAGCACTAGATTGCTGATAGTTAAACAGCAAAGTTAAAGCGGGCGAGAGCTTACCTAAAGCGGAAGCTGTGAAAACCGTATTACTGCTGGTATTGTCACTGCGACGTTCAAATTTAGCGCTTGCCTTTAGATCAGGATTATCTGTATATTCAGCACCAATATTGTAACTATTGCCATTTTGGAAAGTTAGAGAACTAGAAGATTGTCCGACTGCAACAGGTTGTAAAAATGATGTACCTGTACCTGTAGTCGTCGCAAAGCTGCCAAACACATACTCGTAACCAAAGTTTAAACGCAAGCCTGGCAACACTTGCCAACGCTGATTTAGTCCCAACGCGCCTTGGTTAGAAGTAGCATTAGCACCACCGATCACTGAGTAACGCCCCGTAAAATTGGTATCGCTGCCTAGTTTATATTCGCCAAGCAAATCCGCACTAGTGATCGCATTTCCCGCTAATGGTCCAGTATGAAACCATTGCTGACCTAATCTAGCCGTTAGCCCTTGCACAATTGTCCAATCCAGCGCTACTACGCTGCGATCAGGAATCACTGCATCGGGAGTTGCCGAAAGACTGACTTCATTTTGGGCAGTTAGCCGAATATTATCGGCAATTGGCACACTCAGCCGCGATCGCAATTGAGTGGAATTACTTGCCAAAAAATTGGGTACTTGACGATCTTGGCGATCGCGATACAACAAATCAAGATTGAGAAGAGCCGCGCCAAAATTTTGTTGCAAGCCTAAGCTAATCGTGCGTAATGAGTTATTTACGGCTGAGCCTGGCACTGCTTCTTGTCGAGGTGTGAACAGATCGGCGAGGGCTGTTAGCGGACGTGGCGCAAGCCCAAGATTATTTTCTTGGTTGTATTGTAACTGCAAGCTAGTGGTGGAGCCGACTTTAGCACTTAACTGCGCTCCATATTTCGTCTGTCCTGGCACAAAACTAATCGTGGCATTATTTGCAAACCCTGTTTCTGCTTGGCTGTAATAGAGCTTACCTAGTAACCCTGAAGCAATCTCACTGTTAAGCTCAAAACGCGTGGCTGCACCACTAACGTAACCTAAGAGTTCCGAATCATTCTGCGATCGGGCATATTCAGCAATCAGTTGCGTCTTTTCGCCAAATGAGATGAGGGCATTTGCACCATAAAGGATAAAATTGCGAATTCCTTGACTTTCTCTAAAATAATTCGCACCAATCCAAGAGGGTTGGTTTTGACTGCGATTGAGGTTGTAGCGTAGTTGTCCACCATAGAGACTACTATTTTCACCACCAATTTGCTCATTTTGATAAGTAACCACAATCTGACGGCGCAAGAGTTGTCCGACATCTCCTAACGCAGTCTGTAATAAGGGTTGCCGAAATAGAATGGAGCCATTGTCATAGTTAATATCGTAGTCTTTGCCACGAATCAACTCTTGGCGAGATACGACCGTACCTGCACTAAAGAAATCAATTAACTCGACAACAACATTCTCACTTCCATTAATCAATAAACGCTTTGAGAGAAAGTAAGTGCCACTTGTACCATTAGGTGCGATTGTATCGCGTTGAAAGCTTTTGCCAATGTTGCTATAAAAACCCGTAATTTGCAGATCGCCTAAGTTAAAGTTCCCTTTGAAACCCTGCAATTGCCGTGAAATCGAACCAAATTGTTGCGATCGCGAAGCGAACTCCTCTGTATTAAAGTTTCCCCACATAAAATAGTCAGTACTTGCACCCTGCACAGGCGAGTTCCGCTCAAAGCGCAAATACAAGCTGTCATAGGATGGCGTTGTTCGCGTTACAGTAGAGCTATCACCATAGACAGGATACTGAGGATCGCAATATTTTTCTGTGCCAGCTAAGCTGCTATTGCCAGCGCAATCCTGACTGAGAGTGCGGCTGTTATTAAATGCACCCGTAAATAACCATTCACCAACACGTCCAGTTCCAAACACCGCACCATACAGGTCAACTTGGGTGCGATTATCGCGATCAACAGGCAAAAATTCGCGTAAACTACGATAAAAATCAGTTCCTCTCGCTCCAACCCGCAGGTCAATCGCCCCAGTCACCAAGGAAGGGCGCAAATCAGTTTCAAACTGAACTTGCGTAAAAGCTTCCATCTGACCATTGAGCGCCCGAATCGTCACCGTCCCCGTTTTTAACCCCGCTTTTAACTGCACCGAGAACTTACCCTGTCTCGCTTGAACTTGAAAGCCCGGCTGTTCTGGCAAGGCATCAG
>JAYVVP010000023.1:0-17150 GCA_043786935.1 Pseudanabaena sp.
CTTACATTGAGCCAATTACGCCTGAAGTTGTGGCGCAAATTATTGAGAAAGAGCGACCTGATGCCATCTTGCCGACCATGGGTGGGCAGACTGCGCTAAATACAGCGGTGGCTCTTGCGAAAATGGGTGTTCTCGAAAAATATGGCGTTGAACTGATTGGTGCAAAACTTGAAGCTATCGAAATGGCAGAGGATCGCAAGTTATTTAAAGAGGCGATGGAGCGCATTGGCGTTGCCATGTGTCCGTCTGGTCTGGGGACAACTATGGAAGAGTCCCGTGTGATCGCGCAAGAAATTGGCTCTTATCCTTTAATCATTCGTCCTGCCTTCACGATGGGTGGCACTGGCGGCGGTATTGCCTACAACCAAGAAGAGTTTGAAGAAATCTGTGCCTCTGGTTTAGAAGCAAGCCCTGTATCGCAAATCTTAATCGAGCAATCGCTGATTGGCTGGAAAGAGTACGAGCTAGAGGTGATGCGCGACTTGGCTGATAACGTGGTGATTATTTGCAGTATCGAGAATATTGATCCGATGGGTATTCATACGGGCGACTCGATTACGGTTGCACCTGCTCAGACGCTGACGGATAAAGAGTATCAGCGCTTGCGTGACTATTCGATCAAGATTATCCGCGAGATCGGCGTAGAGACTGGCGGCTCCAATATTCAATTCTCGATCAATCCTGAAAATGGCGATGTGGTTGTAATTGAGATGAATCCGCGCGTGTCGCGGAGTTCGGCACTAGCCTCGAAAGCAACAGGCTTCCCGATCGCTAAATTTGCGGCAAAACTTGCAGTGGGTTACACATTAGATGAGATTTCTAATGACATTACTAAAAAGACTCCCGCTAGTTTTGAGCCAACTATTGATTATGTCGTTACTAAAATTCCGCGCTTTGCCTTTGAGAAATTCCCAGGGTCTGAGCCAGTATTGACAACGCAAATGAAATCTGTCGGCGAAGCAATGGCGATCGGACGGACTTTTCAAGAGTCATTCCAAAAGGCATTGAGATCGCTGGAAGTTGGTCGCTTTGGTTTTGGAGGCGATCGCGAAGAAACCTTGCCTGATCTCGATAAAATTAAGTACAGTTTGCGCGTACCAAACCCTGATCGTGTTTTTTCGATTCGTGATGGATTTTTGTCAGGTTTGTCAGTACAAGCCATTTTTGAACTGACTAATATCGATCCTTGGTTCTTGCAGAAAATGCGCGAAATCACTGATGTCGAACTTTCTCTCAAAGGTCGTAAGCTTGCTAGTATTCTCAAAGAAGAGATGCTGGAAACTAAGCGAATGGGCTTTAGCGATCGCCAAATTGCCTATCTGACTGGCACAAATGAAGATGAAGTGCGCTCCTATCGCAAATCTCTCGGCGTAATTCCATCTTATAAAACTGTTGATACTTGCGCGGCTGAGTTTGAAGCGCTCACTCCCTATCACTATTCCACTTACGAAGAAGAATCAGAAATCTTGCCTTCCACTAAGCGCAAAGTAATGATTCTCGGTGGTGGACCAAATCGAATTGGACAAGGAATTGAATTTGACTATTGCTGCTGTCATGCCAGCTATGCGTTGCAAGCAGAAGGGTTTGAGACAATCATGGTTAACTCCAATCCTGAAACCGTCTCGACCGATTACGACACTAGCGATCGCCTTTATTTCGAGCCATTGACTCGCGAAGATGTCCTAAACATCATCGAAGCCGAACAGCCTGAAGGTATAATCATTCAATTTGGTGGACAAACTCCACTTAAGTTGTCGGTTCCACTTTTGAAATATCTCCAAGACACAAATTCTGTTACCAAGATTTGGGGAACTTCACCAGATTCAATTGATATGGCGGAAGATCGCGAACGCTTTGAGGCAATCTGTACTGAGATTGGCATCATGCAGCCTGAAAATGGTTTAGCCCGTTCTGAAGCAGAAGCAGTGGCGATCGCGCAACGAGTTGGCTACCCTGTAGTAGTTCGTCCTAGTTATGTCCTAGGTGGTCGTGGCATGGAAGTAGTTTATTCCGATGCTGAACTCGAAGACTATATGCACCGCGCGATCATTATTGAACCCGAACACCCTGTTCTTATTGATCATTTTCTTGAAGGCGCGATCGAAGTCGATGTTGATGCGATCGCCGATCAACTTGGCAATGTAACTATTGGCGGCATTATGGAACATATTGAAGAAGCAGGGATTCACTCTGGTGACTCAGCGTGTTCAATTCCTACTTTCTCGCTGCCGCCTGAAGTTCTCGATACAATCCGCAAATGGACAATCAGTCTCGCCAAATCCCTCAAAGTAATTGGCTTGATGAATATCCAGTACGCCGTGCAATTAAATAATAATAATCCTAAAGAGAGCAAAGTCTTCATCCTCGAAGCCAATCCTCGTGCCTCGCGGACAGTTCCCTATGTCAGCAAAGCGATTAACGTTCCTCTTGTTAACTATGCTTCGCGAATCATGGCAGGTGCAACTCTTGCCGAACTCGGTTTAACTGAAGAGGTGATTCCCAAACATATTTCGATCAAAGAAGCAGTGCTTCCCTTTGCGAAGTTCGCAGGAACCGATACGATTTTGGGGCCAGAGATGCGATCAACTGGCGAGGTCATGGGCATTGATACCGAGTTCGGACGCGCTTTTGCCAAAGCCCAACTTGCCGCAGGAACTCATCTACCGCTAGAAGGCACTGTATTCATCTCGGTCAACGATCGCGATAAGAGTGGGATCTCTACAGTTGCCGAAGCGTTTATCGAACTTGGCTTTAAAGTTGTTGCGACGGAAGGAACCCATAAAATCTTGCGCCGCAACAGTATCGAATCAAAGCAAGTTCTCAAGGTGCATGAGGGTCGCCCCCACATTGGCGACTCAATGAAAAACGGGCAAATCCAATTGATTGTCAATTCACCCAGTGGTGAAGAGGCAAAAGCCGATGGCAAGATGATCCGCCGCACTGCGCTTGCGTACAAGATCCCTGTGATTACAACACTCGCAGGTGCGAAAGCAGCGATCGCGGCCATTCGTTCTTTACAAACTGGAGCAATCTCTGTCACAGCCCTTCAGGATTACGCCTAGAAAGAAACCAAAAAAGGTAGCGGCAATTCATGAGTTGCCGCTACCTTTTTTGTTACTCAGAAATCTAATATGTAGATAACTGATGAAGTTAAATGATGAGAGCTTTCTAATAATTAGGAATGAGTCAAAAGATACTGACCATTTCCATTGTATTCTCCATCGCAAACTGAAAAGACTGTGCCCAACATCAGCAAATAGAAGCGCCAGATGCGTCGGAACTTGGCATAGTCCATACCGTAGTCTAGAGACTTAACAATTTCTTGAGAATCATCAAATCTCTGCAGCCAGGCCGTAAATGTTTTGTGATAGTTGATTCCATTCATGTACCATTGATTGATGGTTTTAAGGTCGCGGTTACAATTAGGAACTGCGTCATAATTCCAGTAACGACCATGAGGGAAAATATACTTGTGTGTAAAGCCAGACGACATATTGTTAGGGATGCGGGCGGTAATAATATGGATAAATACTTTCCCATCACTTTTCAGAAAAGAGGCTAGCTTTTGGAAGGCACTGGTTAAATTTCCAACATGACAAAAGACTCCAATTGAGAGGATTTTGTCGAATTTTTCAGCAAACTGGGCTGCATTTAAATCGCCTTCATGCAATGTGAATCGACCTGAACTCAAGTAACTGGTTGGATCTTGCATCTTTTGACGTATATACTCGCACTGTTCGTGACTTAAATTCAATCCCGTAAATCGTACATTGGGAAATTTAGACATGATGTAGTTAGGAACGCAACCCCAACCACAACCAAAATCTAAAATATGATCGCCATCAACGATCGCTAGTTTTTCAATCACCTGATCGATCATCTGGATTTGGGATTGTTCTAAATCAGTCGCTCCATTTTCCCAAAGCCCCATACTGTACTTAGGATAAATGACTGGCCAGTCCCCAATCATCTCATTTAGCATCGCTTGAGGCAAATCATACTGAATCTTCATCAGTTCGCGTGAAGACTCGGCAACATGATCAGATTCATTCAATACCCATTCATAGGGAGCCAGTAAGCTAGGAGCGTGTTTGAACAAAATCGGGAACGAAGTATGCAGTAGCGATCGCATCAGCGAATCTGGAATTTCTAACCCGTTAATATAGGCTTCTGCCATTACCATTTGAGTCGCATTAAAAGCTCCCGCCATTAATCGCGTTGCTTTGTACGCTAGGGGACTCTTTAGATTTATGTCTCCCACAATAGGAAGATGCTTGTGAATAACTGGAAATGCATTTGTAGAGGTCATTTTTGGTTTCTCTCAGCTTAAAAGACTGTTCAGATAACAAACTGTGAAAGATCTCGACTTGAGAACGCTTTAAGATTACAAACAGTCCAAGATATTTCTTGCTAAATCTTTGACTTGAAATTTAGTATAACTAGCTATTGAGTTTTTAACAGTTAAGAATTTACAGAGATCGCAGCATAGCCCTAAGAGGGTAATCAGTATAATGGGAAATCTACAAGCCCTAAACCTTTTAAATGGTTATATATGAATACTGTTGATCAAAAAGTTTTGATGACACAGGCAGACTATGCCAAAAAGTTACGTCCTTTACTTCCCTCCGAAGCTTTCTTGCCTGATCGTGATAAAGTCTGGATTTTATTAATTAACGTGATGATTATGATCGTGGGTTGGGTGATCGCATCTTATTTAGATAGGTGGAGTTGGTACTATCTTTGGCTATATTTACCAATAGCCATCATCATGGGAAATAGTGTTATTGTTTTGCTATTTAGCACTCATGATCTATTACATAGTTCGGCAATTAGTAATCCTTGGCTACGACGAGTAATTAGCCTATTCGGATTGAATATGTTATGGATGCCACCAACACTTTGGAAAGCAGTTCATAATCGTGAACATCATAATAAAACTAATTCTGAACAAGATCCTGATCGCAGTTTTTTATTTTCACAACCCAATAATTGGGGTAAATGGATTCAAAATGCATTCATACCATCATCAGAGGTCAATCCAATTGGCTTAGTGGTTGGGATGGCTCATAGTTGGGGTATACATACATTTCGCAATCTTACATCAGTTTTGTTTTTTAACAATCGCTCAGCGCAATATCCTGTAGTTGCTTTTAATATTAGCGAAAAAGAAAGAACTGCGATCGCTTTAGAATTGTTAGCGATTATTGGTTTACACTTAACTATTATACTGAGCTTAGGATTTTCTCCTGTCAAGCTTCTACTTAGCTACTTTCTGCCGATTTGGATTGGTTATTCTGGTTTAATATTTTATATTTTCACCAATCATCTGCTTTGTCGTATGACTGATAAGAATGATGTTTTAGCTAATAGCCTTTCTATTCGCGTACCAAAAATATTTGATATTCTGCATATTAACTTTTCTTATCATACAGAACATCATATTTTTCCTGGTATGAACCCAAGTTATTATCCAATGGTGCAAGAGTTATTATTAATTCACTATTCAGATCAATTTAATCTTATGGATGCAGACAAAGCTTGGAAATTGATGCTAGAAACACCACGTCATTACCTTGATGAAACGACGTTTACAGATTGGTCAGGTACAAAACTAGTTCCTTGCCCTAATTTAAATAATACCAAGTAATTTTTTAAAAGTTTAAAAGTGTCGAGAAGATCGACCACATCCCATATATTTAAAGAGAGATGTGGAGAGAGCCTCTTGAGACTTCTACATGACATCAGTTTTAGATATCATAGCGATCGCCATACTATTATGATTATCATGACTGTGGCGATCGCTACGGAAGTAATGTTGCTTTTGAAGTGAGATCAAAGTTTGCAGAAAAGTCTAACCCCTGTTTAATACCCTATGCCTAGCTTACCGAGCACGATTTATCCCGTTGGCGCTTATAACCTTCATGGTCTAGTATGGCAAACCGATGCAAGTGACAACCTAAGAAAGGGCAAACCTTACGCGCTTTGTGTTGATGCTTATCAAGGACATCTTCTCAAAATCGATCCATATTCTGAAAGCGCAACTGTACTAAATAATTACACAGCACCTCAGTTTCGAGACGCAAAAGGTCTCGCGATCGCAGGTGAGACACTGTGGATTACTAAAGACAATGGGATTTATTACTGCAATATGATTGATTTTGATCTGCAACCATTTATGGAGTTGCCTAACAAGATTGATGGTATCGCCGTATCCGAAGGTGGTGTGTATGTCAGTTCTAAAGAAGTCGGTAAAATTTTTGTATTTGGACGCGCAACTCGAACTTTGTTGCGAATTATGGATGCGCCAGGGGCAGGATTTGAAGCACTAACCTTGCTAGGCGAGGAGCTATGGGTTAGCGATCGCACCGAAGAAACAGTTTATCGCCTCAATGCTAAAACAGGTGAAGTTTTGCATCGCGGCTTAACTCCATTCCCAAATCCATTAGGATTATGCTTTTTAGATAATGATCTGTATGTAGTTTATTCAGGTGATGAGAACTACATCCGTGACAACCCTAACGATCTAGACCAGCCATTTTCGGTCTCTATGCGCGAAAAAACTTTTATCCATCGCCTCAAGTTCAATCAATATAAAGATGAGAAATTCAATTACACACTTACGACTGGCTATAAAGTAGAAATGATCTATCTCGAAGAACTTTCTTCAGAAGAACCTAATCCTCTTTATAACCTCACATGGCGAGTTGCTTATCCTACTGATACCAACCGCCAAAAATTATTAGCGATTGAGCCAATTGGGATTCCTTTTGAAGAAGAAATGGTCGATGGTCAGCGTGTCGCCGCCTTTAAGCTAGGCAACCTAAAGCCAGAAGAGGCACGGATGTTTGGCTGGAAAGCAACTCTAGAATTGCATGGAATCAAATATGAACTTAAGGAGAGTGAAGTTGAGAATATTCCCGAACTATCAGTAGGAATGCAGAAACTTTATTTGATCGATGATGATGGTTTGAGTATGGATAATCCCATCATTCAAGCAGCCGCAAAAGAAGCAGTTGGCAATGAAACTAATATTTTGCGGAAGATGTTGATGATTCGTGATTACGTTTATGACAAGCTCTCCTATCGCGTCACTCCGTACATCGCCGCTCCAGAGGAAGTTTTAGTAAGAGGAACAGGTTCTTGTGGTGAATATGTTGGTTTGCTATTAGCTTTAACCAGACTAAATGGAATTGCTTGCCGCACGGTTGGACGTTATAAATGCCCACATGACACTGAACTGGTCATGAATGTGCCACTTCATCAATATTATAATCATGTTTGGATTGAGTTCTACATTCCTAGCATTGGCTGGTTACCCATGGAATCCAATCCTGACGATACTGGTTCACGCCCCTATCCAACCCGTTGGTTTATGGGGCTACCTTGGTATCATGTGGAAATCGGTAAAGGAATATTTTTCGAGACAATTCAACCTCAGCCTTATTCAATTGGCGAGCTTGCTCTCAATCATGTTCGTTTCAAAGTTTTGGGAGAAATCTAAAATTGATTAAAAGAAGTCTAGTCAATGTGTTTCTTCTTGATCAATTATTTAATCAACTGTAAACGATTACTAAGTTTAATAAATTTAGCTTAAGAATAATTTTTTGATGTCTATCTATCTCATAGGATCATGAAAGTTAAAAATCTTTATAAGTAATTAGACTTAAACAATCAATTTATGACACATCTCACTTTTAACTTACTTGCGGCAGCACATGTTACTCATACTTGGTCGCCAAATGTTGCGATTGTTATGATAGCGGCTAACCTATTTGCTTTATTTGTCGGTCGCTATGGTATCCAAGTTAAAGGTGTAGGACCTAAATTGCCTATCCAATTACCAGGCTTGTTTTCTAATTTTGGGTTGCCTGAATTGCTTGCAGTAACGAGCTTTGGTCACATTATTGGCGTAGGTATGGTTTTGGGCTTATCTCAAGCAGGCTTGCTATAAAAAAATAGGGGGCGTTGTATGCTCCCTATTTTTTATGGATTCTTGAATTCTTTATACGAACGAAGCCGAATTTCCCCATTCGCCTGTGAATACAAAGCTGTTTAAAGGATACCGATCACGAGCAGCCTTTTCTCGCTCTTGCAAGTCTGGGGGCAAATTGCTAGCTGCTCCTTCATAGCCGATCGCGATCGCTGCCAAAGGTTTCGCTGTGTCAGGAATATTAAAAGTAGCGATCGCCTTAGCTGCGTCAAATCCACCCATTTGGTGTGCGACTAGATTTAAAGCAGTTGCTTGCAAGACTAAAGTTGCTGCGGCTTGTCCTGAATCATACTCACCCCAAGCATTTGGTTTCCCATTTTGCTTAAAGTTTTTTTGAGCCACGACTAACCCTAACACAGGCGCAAATTGCGCCCACACGACATTTGCTGGTACAAGACAATCGAGCATTTTTTGATAGTTTGCTACATCGTTTTTAGTAGCGATGATAAATGTCCAAGGTTGATCATTAAAACAAGAAGCAGCCCATCTCGCCGCTTCAAATAGCTGAGCCAGTTTTTCGGTTTCAACAAGTTTGCTATCAAAAGCACGCGGACTCCATCGCTGAGAGATCAAAGGATGAATTTCGTGATTGGTAATTGCAGGATTTTCCATTTGCTTGTATGTGCGCGTAAAAAAATTTGTGCGTAAAAGAACTAATTACATTAAAGCCTGAAACCATAGATTTATTGGTATCGCACTATAACTCTACGGTTTTCAGTTTGTGAGCCGTTATAATATTTTCAGCACAACACTACAGTAATCTAAGCGCATGGATAACACGCTCGACACCCAAGCTATGCGGAGGGCTTTGCATAAGTCTCCCAATTACTTTCGACAAAGTTTTGGACATGGAGAAGCAGTCGAATCAACCATGCGATCGCAATATCATAGCGACTTAATCCAAATCATTCGCGATCATAATTATGTTTATACACAAGGTGATGTGACGATTTATTTGGCAAAATCATTTGGATTTTGCTGGGGTGTAGAACGGGCGGTTGCCATGGCTTATGAAACCCGTACTCAGTTTCCCAATGAACGAATTTGGATTACTAATGAAATCATTCATAATCCTTCTGTTAATGCCAAACTAAAAGAAATGGAAGTTCAGTTTGTACCCGTTGCTGAAGATGGAACCAAAGACTTTTCAGGGATTGGACAGGGTGATGTGGTGATTTTGCCAGCTTTTGGCGCAAGTGTACAGGAAACTCAACTGTTTGATCGACTCGGTAGCAAAATTGTTGATACAACTTGCCCTTGGGTATCGAAGGTATGGAATCGGGTTGAGAAGCATAAAAAAGCAGATTTCACTTCCATTGTTCACGGTAAATATAACCACGAAGAGACGATCGCCACGATTTCTTATGCTAATCGCTATTTAGTAGTGCTAAATATGCAGGAAGCCGAATATGTTACTAATCACATGATCAATGGTGGCGATCGCCAAGAATTTTTAACTAAGTTCAGTAAAGCCACTTCACCTAATTTTGATCCTGATCGCGATCTTGAAAGGGTTGGTGTGGCTAATCAAACGACAATGCTAAAGGGTGAAACTGAAGCGATCGGCAAGCTGTTTGAGCGGACAATGATGCAAAAATATGGTGTGAATCATGTTAACGAGCATTTTCTTGCTTTTAATACAATTTGTGATGCGACTCAAGAGCGACAAGACGCAATGTTTGAGATTGTCGAAGAGGATCTCAATCTGATGATTGTCATCGGTGGTTACAATTCTTCCAATACAACTCATTTACAGGAAATAGCAATCAAGCGCAGTCTTCCTTCTTATCACATTGATGATGTGCATCGCATTTTGTCGGCAGAAGTAATCGAGCATAAACCACTAGGTAAAGCGCTTGAGCAAACCACAAGTTGGTTACCTGAAGGCAAAATCAAGGTCGGTGTAACCTCAGGAGCATCCACTCCTGATCGCGTTGTTGAAGATGTAATTAATAAGATTTTTGATTTAAAAAGTTAATTGCTAAAATATGCAGCCCGAAATAAGACTCAGTATTGTAGCTCTTTAAATTCAAAACATAAGCCTAGAGAGCTATCGCGAATTGCATTACAAATTGTTAAGATATTACGTACAGTTTGCGTAACGCTTTACTTGGCGCAAATTATGATTATCAAACCTGACGCATCCAAAAGTCGTTTCTAAAAGTCGTTAAGAGTACTATGTCCGCCACCAAATCAGAATTTGAGTTAGATCGCTACGATATCAATGCGATCGCAAACTATTACCGCAACCAACCTTTGCGGGTTTGGTGGCGCTGTGTAGTGATTTTTGTACCACTGATCTGGTTGATTTTGAGACTTCGCCTTAGCGCCAAGTCTTCAACCTCAGAATTAAAAAAATTAGCGATCGAGTCGCGCAAACTACTAACTCGTCTTGGTCCTGCCTTTATCAAAATCGGTCAAGCACTATCTACTCGTCCTGACATCGTGCCACCTGTATTCATGGATGAACTTGCCGAATTGCAGGATCAATTGCCACCATTTCCCAATGAAATAGCCCTTCAATTTATTCGTGATGCATTAGGAGCCGAGGCTTCGCAAGTTTATGCGGAAATTTCTAAAGATCCGATCGCGGCTGCCTCGCTTGGGCAAGTTTATAAAGGCAAGCTCAAAACAGGCGAACTAGTTGCGATTAAGATCCAACGACCCGACATTGCCGCAGGAATTGCGCTTGATATGTATATTCTGCGCGGCATTGGCACATGGCTAAAAAAGACATTCAAATTTATTCACACCGATTTAGCGGCGATTCTTGATGAGTTTGCTAGTCGCATTTTTGAAGAAATGGACTACACCTTTGAAGGACAAAATGCCGAAAAGTTTGCTAAATACTATGGGCAGCTAGAAGGAATTTATGTTCCTAAAATATATTGGGACTACACTGCTAAGCGCGTATTGACGATGGAATGGATCGAAGGTATTAAGCTCACCAATGTAGAAGGAGTCAAAGCGGCAGGCTTTGATAGTCGCCATATTATCGAAGTCGGCGTACAATGTTCATTGCGTCAGTTGCTTGATTATGGTTATTTCCATGCTGACCCTCACCCTGGCAATTTGTTAGTAATGGGTGACGGTAGACTTGCCTACCTAGACTTTGGGATGATGAGCCAAGTTTCGCCTGAGCAAAGGTTTGGACTAATTGAAGCGATTGTACATTTAGTCAATCGAGATTTTACTGCACTCTCCATTGACTATGTGCGTCTAGGATTTTTGACGGAAGACATTGATTTCAGCGCGATCGTACCTGCTTTATCGAAAGTTTTTAATCCGCCTGAAGGTCAGAGCTTGACCGAAATGAATTTCAAAGACATGACCGATCAACTTTCCCAAATCATGTATGACTATCCATTTCAAGTTCCTGCTTACTATGCACTGATTATCCGATCGCTTGTCACTCTTGAAGGAATTGCCTTTAGCGTTGATCCCAAATTTAAAGTATTAGCAGTCGCCTATCCTTATGTTGCAAACCGTTTGTTGAATGATTCTTCGCCAGAGCTAAGAATGGCGCTCAAGGACTTGCTCTTCCGCGATGGTGAATTCCGTTGGAACCGTTTAGAGAATTTGTTGAGTAACGCTCAGACTAATCCAGACTACAACCTAAGTGGAACTCTTGATAAAGGGATTGATTTTTTACTTTCTGATCGTAGTGAATTTATGCATGATCGCATTATTGATGAGATCGTCAAAGGAATTGAGGTCGAGACTAGTAAGCGTTTACCAACAGGATTACGTAGTTCTTTAATGGGCGATGTTGTAGTTGAAACAAGTGGAAAAGAAGAGCTGGCTAACCCAGAGAGCACTTCTAGTTTGGGTCATATTGCTAAGTTATGGACAATTTTACAGAGCGACAATGCGATCGCCCCGACCGACATTCTGCCACTAGCAACCCGCATCCTCGCTAAGCGTCAAACTCTCACATTTGGACGCGATGTCATCTCTAAATTAGCTCAGCGATCGCTAGTAAGAGCATTTCGAGGAGTACTACTGCGCGATGAGAAAAAGTACCAAGATGATAAACAGCAAGAGCTAGTAAATGAGCATAATTTCAAAAGCGAAAAAAGAGAATTAGTGAGTTCTGGCATTAGTGGTTATGGTTTAATGCGATCGGTAAATGGGCGCAGTTGGTGAGCAAAGAGACGGTTCATTATCTTTACTAAAATCATGTTAATTATTTTGAGCCTCTCTATACATTTGTAAATGTTTTTCAAGAAATATAGATGTAGAAAAATTATTTTCTACATCAAGACGAGCTTGCTGACCCATCTTTTGCAAACTGTCAGACACCATAGTTTGACGTAAAGCTTGATTTAGAGCCTCCTGATTCTTTGGCTCAACTAGCACTCCATTATGTCCAGATTTAATCATATCTGGAACTCCGCCAGTAGAAAAACCGACAATCACACTTGAAGCCGCCATAGCTTCGAGTACAGTAAGTGGTAGATTATCAGCAAGGGAACAGAAAAGCACAATGTCTGACGCAGAACAAACTTTTGCCATAAGATTAGAATCAGAAATAAATCCCATTTCAATAATTTCTAATCCTTGGAGTGCTTGTCTTAGATGTTCATTCGGTTTCCCAACTGTAATCACGATTGGATTAAAATCTACGACACTTTGAAGCGCTTTAACTGCATAGCTTGCTCCTTTGCGTGCATCCTCAAGAGAGAGTGCTGACAGCAATACAACTTGCCGGTTTCTAGAAATTCCTAAACATTCTTTTGCCTCACTCTTATCCTTAAAGACAAAAGGCATCAAATCAATTCCATTTGGAATAACTACAGGTGGAACTTTAAACTCTAAAGCTAGACTAGCTTGCTGGGCTATCCAATTACTAGGAAAAATATAACGAATGTCAAATCGCTTAGTTATATATCGTTTGATTGACTGAATCTCTCTAGTGCGATCGCGAATTCTCTCTTTCCAAGTATTTTGTCCTAACTGGGGACATTGATGGCAATGGCTAATAAATTTTTCGCAATCCATCGGATACAAACATCCACCTGTAAACGCAGAACAGTCATGAACTGTAAAAAAAGTAGGCTTATGCCGTGCGGCTAGAGCTAATGTAATTGGAGAAATTGCCGTAAAAAGATCATGAAAATGAATAACATCATAATTATTAATAACTTGACTCAAACTGAACCAATATTCCGCAGGCAATAGTTCACGGAAGCCCAGTTTATTTGTAATTTGATGAATTTTCTTACAGAGAATTGTAGTTAACTTAGTACCATACAAACTCCTTTGTGGTAGGGTCAAACTATTATCTAGATTTTGATTGGGAAATGCAATAAAATGATCAGCTAGATACCCTGTTTTATTTAGCCACAACATCAAGTCTTCAGCGACTTTACTTGCTCCTCCCGCATATCGATTTGACTTGCTAATAATGGCAATCTTCATAAAGTTAGTAACTATAAAGAATGTTTATAAAATTTGTAGATTACATGACACTACACCATCAATCTCAGGCTTCATTCCCAAACTTTCAGAGACTCTATCGATCACTTCTATCTCAAAAGCAGATTCGATATTGTCATAAACCACATCAGAATTAGCAAGAAATAGTCCTAATATGTAAACATCAGGGTTAAGATACAAATGATCTATTCTCAATTTTACTTTATTCCTTCCCTTACTTAAAAATATCTGTTGACCAATTTTGATTGTGTCAGCATTGACTAGTTTAGTCCCAGCACGATCATAAAATACCACCGAAAGTCTTGAAATATTTCGAGCTTCATCTGATTCAATATCCAGTACAAAGTTAACCGCTCCATTAGAGTAAGGATAAAAATTTACAGATTCGTCAAGGCTACTATATTGAATAGCAATAAAACGCACCTGTCCCGAACCACTTCGACGTAAAGATTCAACATTGATCCATTCTGTAGGAGAAGTTTTCCCAAAATCGCCAGACATATATTGAAAGACAATATCTCGAGTATCATTGAAGCCAACGAGTCTTCCTTTGTCAAGCATGATACATTTAGAGCATAAACGTTGGATTGCATTCATGTTATGACTCACGAACAAAACTGTGCGCCCTTCGTCTTGAGAAACATCTTCCATTTTGCCAAGGCATTTTTTCTGGAATTGCATATCCCCTACAGCCAGAACTTCATCAACTATTAATATTTCTGGTTCAAGGTGGGCTGCCACCGCAAAGGCAAGACGCACATACATACCCGAAGAATAGCGCTTGACCGGTGTATCAAGAAATTTTTCCACTTCCGAAAAAGCAACAATTTCATCAAAACTTTTACGGATTTCAATTTTAGTCATTCCTAAAATTGCCCCATTAAGGTAAATATTTTCACGCCCCGTCAATTCTGGATGAAACCCTGTGCCAACTTCTAATAAGCTTGCTACTCTTCCCCGAATCGTAATTTTTCCTTTAGTTGGTTCCACAACCCGACTAAGAATTTTTAGTAATGTAGATTTCCCAGCACCATTACGACCAATAATGCCAACCCGATCACCTTGCTTAATTTCAAAACAAATATCATGCAACGCTAAGAACTCTTCGCTATGCGGATTAAATACTTCTTTACTAGAAGAATTAAGAAATTTTTGACTGATTGCCTTTGCTCCCTTACTTATAGACTCTCGTAGAGACTTAGAATAGATAGCAGAGCCTTCTCCTTGATAATTTATAGTGTAAGCCTTAGTAAGATTTTCAACTTTAAGAACAGTTTCAGCCATGATTATTAGTTACTATCCTCAAGTAATGTTTAATGAAATTGAAATATTTTTAGATCACATCCGCAAAAGTACGTTCCATTTTACGGAAGTACCAAATTCCACTCCAAAGTAGTAGAAATACAAACGCCAAAGACAAGCTAAATCCTGGCCAGTAAAGCTTAGAATTACCACCTAAAATAGCCCATCTAAAGCCGTCTATTACGCCTACCATAGGGTTAATAGAATAAAGCAGTCTCCATTGTTCAGGAACAATAGTGCTACTAAAACCCACAGGAGAAATATATAAGCCAAACTGTACTATAAATGGGACTATAAAACGAAAATCGCGATACTGAACAGTCAAGGCTGCTAGCCATAAACCTGCTCCCATAGATGCAGCCGAGGCAATCAGAATGAATATAGGCAAGGTCAAAATACGCCAGTCTGGAACAAAGTTATACCATGCCATAAGTCCCAGTAAAATCATGCCAGAGATCATGAAATCCACAAAGCTGACGATTATGGCACTTGTAGGGACAATCAAACGGGGAAAGTAAACCTTAGAAATCAGGTTGGCATTGCCTACTAAGCTATTGCTGCACTCACTTAGAGAATTAGCAAAGAACTGCCAAGGCAGCATTCCAGCAAATACAAGGATTGGGTAAGGAACTCCTTCAGAAGGTAATTTAGCTAACTGTCCAAAAACTACAGTAAATACCACCATCGTTAGAAATGGTCTAATTAAAGCCCAAACGATGCCGATCGCGGTTTGTTTGTAGCGAACTAAAATATCACGCCAAGCTAGAAAGTAGAATAATTCTCGATATCGCCATAGATCCTTCCAGTACTGCTTCTCTGTGTGACCTGCTTCAATCACTAATTCTTGTTGTGCCGCGATATTCTGATCGTTCATATATATTACTTGAATCCAATAATCCGTGAAAATATCGAAGTGAATCTAAATCCAGTAAGTTTAAAACTGTTTTAAAAATCTCAGGTCACTCGTAAATAGACGGCGAATATCGTCAATTTTATGCAATACCATCGCCACACGATCTACGCCAAATCCCCAAGCAAAGCCTGTGACTAGCTCAGGATCATATCCAACTGCTTTGAATACGTTGGGATCGACCATACCACAACCACCAAGTTCTAGCCATCGTCCATTCCACATAACATCGACTTCGGCAGATGGTTCAGTGAATGGAAAATAGCTTGGGCGGAAGCGGATTGGACATTCGCCTAATAACTCTTCGACAAAAGTTTTGACTGTGCCTTTGAGGTCGCCAAATGTTAGCCCTTCCTCAACTGCAAGAAGTTCAATTTGATGAAAAATTGGTGAGTGAGTGGCATCGATATCATCTTTACGATAAACACGTCCGGGACAAGCAATTCTTAGGGGAGGATCGTTTTCTTCCATATAGCGAATTTGAACTGAAGATGTTTGCGATCGCAAGAGCTTACCATCACTCAAATAGAGTGTGTCAGCCATGTCACGAGCGGGGTGATCCGCAGGAGTATTAAGAGCCTCAAAGTTGTAATAATCAGTTTCAATCTCAGGTCCTTGAGCAACAGTGAACCCCATCCCTACTAATATATCCAGCATTCGATCAATCGTGCTTTGGATGGGATGCATTCTGCCTTGAAGCGATCGCGATATTCCAGGCATCGTTACATCAAGGGCTTCTAATTCTAAACGCTTAGCAATTACTGATTGCTGAATTACGAATTTGCGTTCTTCTAGTTGAGTTTGCAGTATTTGTTTGATTTGGTTAGCGATCGCACCAACTTGAGGACGCTCTTCAACCGAGAGTTTGCCCATTGTGCCAAGAATTTGGGAAAGAGTACCCTTCTTCCCTAAATATTCAATCCTCAGATGCTCTAATTCTTCAGAAGTTTGCACCTCTCCAACTGATTTTTTTGCTAGTTCTGCCAGAGATTGCAATTGAGCTGTTAAGCTCTCTAAGTCCGTTGCCATCAACGTTTTCCGTTTATTTATGAAGAATTTTTCTGTCCTAACTTTAGCATCTAAAAGCCAAAATAACAAAAGCCTCGCACTGCGAGGCTTTTGTTATTTTGATTAACAAGTCTATTTTTTGGCAAGGGCTAAAAATGACATCGGATCGATCGCACTACCACCATTTGGACGAATCTCAAAGTGGAGGTGAGGACCTGTACTAAATCCAGTACTACCCATAGCTCCAATTGTCTGACCTTGGTCAACAGTTTGTCCTTCTTTGACATAAAGTTCATTCATGTGAGCATATCGGGTGATCGTGCCATCAGCATGACGGATATCAATCATATTGCCATAGCCACCATCATTCCAGCTTGAGTAATCGACTACACCAGAAGCTGCTGCTAAAATTGGCGTGCCAATCGGTGCGGCAATATCGATCCCTGCATGAATTCGTCCCCAACGCCAGCCAAATCCAGACATAAATACACCATCCGCAGG
>JAYVVP010000024.1:0-6519 GCA_043786935.1 Pseudanabaena sp.
GGGCGGTATTCCTAAGGAAGATAAGTCAGCTAAATCTGACGAAGATGGCGAACTTGAAAATGTGGGTGGCGAGACGATGAAGCGGATGAGTCCGATGGATGCCACGATTATTGGCTCTTTGGATGGTTTGAAAATGGCGGCTTCGATCGCGGCAATTTTAATCTTAGTTGTTGGTTTAGTTGATTTAGTCAATCAAATTTTTAATTGGCTAGCAACAATTAGCGATATTTTTAAGGTGGTTAATCTACCGAATATTCAGGGGGCGTTGTTTTATCCTTTGACTTTGCTTACAGGTGTTTCATTGGATGATTCTTGGATAGCTTCGGTGATTATCGGTCGCCGTTTGTTGGAGACGGCGATCCCGCCTTATCAGGCTTTGGCTCAGGCTGCTAAGGATGGACTAATTAGCGATCGCACTGTGATTATTGTCAGTTATGCATTATCTGGATTTGCCCACCTTGCTTCAGTGGGGATTTTTGTAGGTGGCACGATCGCTTTGATTCCATCTCGTCGCCGTGATATTTCCGATCTTGGTTGGAAGGCTCTGTTTGTGGGGACGTTAGCGACCTTGATGATTGCTTGTATTGCAGGTGTGTTTGATGATGGCAGCCCCAGTATTTTGGGAGAGAAGAAAAAGGCTGAGCCAGTCCAAGTTAAGCCTGCGGTTACAAATTCACCTAGCGCCTCACCGACTGCTTCACCAAATGCTTCTCCTAGCATTTCGCCAAGTATTACTAGCCCTTCGCCTTCTCCAAGTTTTTCACCTAAAGTATCGCCTTCATTACGCTAAAAGTATAAAAGCCTCGCTAATGCGAAGCTTTTATACTTTTAGTCAAACAATGAGCTTGAACCAATTGTTGTTAGGTATTTTAGAAAGTTCGATATTGCTGTAACTCAGATTTTAGTTGAGCAATTTCGGCACGTAGGTTATCGATAGTTTCTTGCAATTCATCAGCAGCAATATCGCTATCTTTTGGAGTGACGGTTTCCTTTTGTTGATCGGCTTTTTCTAAAACTGTTTCGACAAATATACGCATCTGTTCGCGTTGTTCTGCATCAAACTTCCCTAATGCGCTAAGAGCATCAGTTAAGGTTTCTTCAATGCGATCAATTACAGCCTCAGCAGTGGCTCTACCAATAAAGAAAGCGTCTAACGGTGATTTTCTCATGATTTTAATTATTGGTTAATTATTGGGCTAGGTATTCAATTACCACTGTCAACTTGTCTAATATAGCAATAAACCCAAAAAAGAAGAGGCAGTACTTTACGCTACCTGTTCTTTAATTAAACTCTAATTAAAAGGGAGCTTTAATTTTGGGTTCTTTGTAATCTAGCTCCTTCAGCTTTTTGAGAATACGGCTGAAGTAATCCTGCATATAGGATTCGAGTGTAGTCATCTCTTCTTCTTCCAGCCCAAAGATTTTGTAAGTTTCTTTCATATCTTCATTTAAAGGGATTCCGCTGGCGAGGACTTCGGCATAGGTCATGCGTTCGGCAAAGCTCCAACCCCATTCAAAGCTAAGCGCCACATTGCGGGCAAAGCGTAACAAACCTAGGGGCATATTGGCTGTTTTTCTGGTTCGTCCTGACATTCTTTCACATAGTTTAATGATTTCGCTGGGCTGCCACGCCTTTGGTCCTGCGATCGCAAAAGACTTATGTTCAGTTTCTTTGACAGTCAAGGCACGAATCGCAAACTTGGCAATGTCTTGGGTATTCATGTAGGCGATCGGCGATGATTCACCACCAATCCAGATTGTTTGATTTTCAAGAATGGGGATTGCATATTCACCAATCAAATTCTGGAAAAATCCGCAGGGTCTAAGAATCGTGTAGTTGAGATCTGTAGATGCAAGAAACTTCTCGGTGCAACACTTAATGTCCATCAAAGGAACATTGGGATATTTTTCAGCATTGAGAATCGAGAAAAAGATGAACCGTTGAACATTTGCACGTTCGGCAGCTTGAATTAGGGCAACTTTGCCGAGCCAATCAACATCTTTAATTCTCTGTGAGCCTGTTGCGCGAGTTGTTGCGGCATCAATAACTTCGGTGACACCTTCTAGTGCGTCATCTATGCTTTCGCGATTAGCAAGATTTCCTGCAACTAGCTCTGCGCCCCACTCTCTAAGAAAGCCTGCTTTTTTAGGATAACGGACAAAACATTTGACTTTTAGCCCCCGATCTAGTGCGTGACGGGTGATTTGACGACCTAATGTACCTGTCGCACCAATGATCAGTAGACTCATAAAATTTTTTATTAAATTGACTTTGTAAACATATATAAATCTAACAGATATTTGGTGACAACTTTTGATAAGCGATATTAGCGATCGCTATGCATCTTTATCAATTCAGGGTTTAAAGCGATTATTTTAAGAGCCACAAAGTAGAGCGATCGCTTCATGCGCTTTAATTTGTGTAACTAAATATTAAGGAAATGGTCGCTAGTAAGAAGAATTATTGAGAACTATCAACAGGCTTTATTGGCTGTTGTAGGCTAGCAATTATTAAAAAAGTTTTAACCGTTCAGTATTTAAAAAAATGTACAATAAATCAACCAAAGATCCTGTCGTTGCGTTAGTTACCGCAGGTTTAGGCGCAGGCGCAGTGACTTGTTTTAGTGTCAGTCAAGGTCAAAATATTTTTGTTGCAGTTGGTGTAACTATTTTTGCTACTACTGTTGCTTTAGTCGTTGATCGTCTGTTTTTTAATTAGAATATAGCTGTATAAAAAACCTAAAAATAAAGGGAGCGCATAGCGCTCCCTTTATTTTTTAAATTTAAATTTTGATGGCGATCGCGATCCCAAAACAATAAAGTTTTCCTCAATTAGCCTTTAGTATTTTGTAATAGTTGATTCATATCTACGGAGTTACTAGAAAAATTGAGTACTGAACTGAAAAAATTTGTCATGTGGGGCAGCTACTGCGAAAACGTCCTAGAAAAGCGGGCTCCTTTCCGTCAAGCCCATCTCGATAATCTCAAAGCCCTGCATGAAGCAAAGACTTTGCTGACAGTTGGTCCCACTCAAGATTTGACAAAAGTATTTGCGGTATACGCTGCTCTTAATGTGGCGGCAGCAAAGCAGTTAGTTGAATCCGATCCTTACTGGCAAAATGGCATTTGGACAGATTATGAAATCCATGAATGGATTCAGGTCTACTAGCCAATGAAGGGGAGCTTTGCGCTCTTTTATTCGTTAGGCTCAGGTTCTGAGAGGCTAGAGCTAGAAGCAAAATGATTGAAAATAATTCTGCTACTACCAGCGATCGGTGGAGCGATGATTGCCCCGACGACACCAAAAAGCTCTGCACCAATAACAATCGATAATAAAAGTTCAAAAGCATCAAGATTTAGATAAGGAGCAACTAGCCACGGCTGAAGGATAAAAGCTTCGATTTGTTGAAGGGTAAAACAGATAAATATAGCGAATGCGCCGCTATTAAAGTCCACACTTAAGGATGCCACAAAAATCGCTCCTAATGCTAACAGAGAACCGATATAAGGAATTAAATTGGTGATCGCTACTAATAAGCCTAAAGCTCCTGAGTAAGGAATGCGGAAAATCGAAAGCGTTAAATATGTGAAGAAACCCAGTAAAGCAGAAGTGCCAATTCTCCCTACAACATAAGCTCCTAAGCATTTGGTGATTGGTGGAATTAAAGTTTCTATATGTTGATTAATTTTTTTTGAAAAAGGACGTAAGCACCTTCGCTTCAGACTATGTGAATTTATCACCATATATGCGGCTATTAACATACTTAAAATGCCCACCCCGATCACATTGAAAAGTTGTAAGGTAAAAACAAAAGTCTGACCAACAATATTTTTACCAAAATTTTGAGCTTGATCAATTAATGGTTGCGTTTGTAAAATTCGGTTGAGTTGTTCCTGATTAAGATTAAACAGTCCGTCTTTAGGTAATTGAATTCGTTCTAATAAACTGGGCAATTTTGTAAAAAATTGACCAAGTTCAAGAATAATCTGCGGAGCGGGAGCGATTACTAGGACTACCATTGTTAACAAGAGTAAATAAAGTAATCCTACTGCCCATACACGATTTAGCTTGATTTCCCAACGTTTAAAATTAACTTGAAATTTAGTTATTTGCTCAACTAGTGGTGTGATTGCTCCAGCTAAAAAAAGACTAGTCAGCAATAACTGCAAAGTCTGTTGCAATCGAAAAGCAAGGTAAATAGCGATCGCGCCAAATACAATACGTTTGAGATACTTATTGAAGGTAGATTTGCTGTTCAACACAGTTATGACTCTAGCTTTACTCAATTATGAGTAAGGGCGACGCTTAGTCTGATTATAATTGCACTAAATTACTGAAAAGCTTAAATGAATTATGGGTATGAAGCGATCGCGATCGGGCGACGTATTTTATTAGAACTATTTCGGACATACCGCACAATGCTGCTGTGGGTGATTTTTCCAATTTCGATGCTTTTACTGAATGGTTTTGTCCTTGCCGAAGGTTCAAAAATCACTATAGATGAATCTTTTAAACTTGCGGCTCCTGCGACATTAATTGGCTCGGCGCTATTTTTTAGTTGTCTTGGAGGCACAATGTCCACAATTGTCTCTGAGCGGGAAAGCCTAACTATTAAACGTTTATTAATTTCACCGATCAACGGAATTTCATACTTTTTGGGAATTTTCTTTGCCTATGCTGTGATTGGCACAGGACAGACTCTTCTTATCTATACAGTTGCAGCATTTTGGAATGTTCGTTTTAGTGGCTCTCTTTTATTGGGTGCTTTAGTGATTTTGGCGAGCATTGGTTCCTATGTGGGAATAGGATTTGTGCTAGCGACAAAATTTGCTCGCAGGGCCGAAGATGTAAATTCTTTAGTTGCGGCTGTTGGTGTACCGCTTTTGATTTTGGGAGGAGCATTTTTCCCAACCACCTTTTTATCCAAAGATTTACTCTTGATTACGCAATTTAATCCTGTCTATCATATGAGTGAAGCATTTACAGCCCTCTCAACTGATAGCAAAACTATAACTGGTGCAGACATGGGGCTGCATATTAGATTTTTGATTGGCTTTTTTGTCGTAGCGATCGCTTCAGGTTGGCTTGCCTATAAACGAATGTTACGGAGTGAAAGTCATTTATAGGTATATCCTGATACGCGACTAGTTGTAAAAGAGTAAGACTAAAAACAACTAAAAAGCAAAATAATGGCAGATAAAAAACACTTAAAGACTAGCATCAGTATCATTACCCAATTTTATCCACCCGACTATGCGGCAACTGGGCAATTTATATATGACTTAGCTGGCGCGTTGGCTCAAGAGGGTTTTAAGGTGAGTATTTTTACAGGAATGCCAGAATATGCCTTTAGAAAGACAGATGTAAAACATCAAGAGACTGATAACGGTGTATTTGTAAGGCGTACAGGTTCCATAAACCTTATGTCAAAGCGGATTCGCAACAAGGTTTTTAGTAGTGTCTTATTTTTTCTGCGCTGTGTGATTAAATTTCGGCACAAAGGAATTCGAGGTTCTCATTTAGTTCTAACCTCTGCTCCACCGTTTTTAGGATTAATTGGATGGTTTTATAACAAGATTTTTAATCATACTTATAGTTGCATTATTTACGATATTTATCCTGAAGTAGCGGTGCGCTTGAAAGTAGTCGCCCCTACTCACTGGATTATCAAATTTTGGGAATTTGTGAATCTCAAAGTCTGGATTAGAGCAGAATCATTGATTGTTTTAAGCGAACCAATGAAGCAACTATTAGTTCAGAAAAATAAAAATCTTGCGGATAAGATTCATGTAATTCACAACTGGGCAGACCCTCAGTTTATTATCCCGATCGCCAAGTCAGAAAATTGGTTTGCGAAACAATACGGATTAACAGATTGCTTTGTAGTTCTTTACTCAGGTAACTTGGGGCGTTGTCATGATAGTAAAACAATTTTAAAATGTGCTCAATTACTTAGTAATCGCTCTGATATTAAATTTGTGTTCATTGGCAATGGCGTGGGGTCACAAATTATCAAGACGGCGATCGCGTCAGGCGGACTGCCAAATGTACTGCAATTGCCATACCAAGAGAAAGAAGTTTTGCCGTTTTCTCTGACTGCCTGTGATCTCTCGTTAGTGAGCATTTTACCTAACGTTGGTGATACGGTCGCCCCATCAAAAATGTATGGCATTTTGGCGGCAGGGCGACCTGTAGCAATGATTGGTCCTAAAGATAATTATTTGCAAGAAATAATCGAAGAAGGTGATTGTGGTAGATGTTTTGATAATGGAGACGCACAAGGATTAGCCGATTACATCTGCTGGCTTCAGTCAAATCCAAACGTCCAAGAAAATTTTGGTAAGAATGCCCGCAAATTATTAGAACTTCACTACACTGTTGATCAAGCTATTCCTAAATATATTGCAGCTTTAGGATTTAAGGCAATGGTTCCGCGTAATGAGTAAGAAAAAGCATTGCAATATATGCCGTATGAAGTTAGTAGTAAAAGATAAACTTTGGTTAAAAATACCAGTGTA
>JAYVVP010000025.1:0-6501 GCA_043786935.1 Pseudanabaena sp.
GGACTGGCAGGTTGCTTAATGTGTGGATACTTTTAGCTTACCTGTTTAGTCTTTTTTTTCTTCAAATTTGTTTGGCTTAACCCGAACTGACGTTAATTATCGCCCTAATTTTTGCCCTGATTGTGATTGCCTAAGCACAGCATACCTAGAGTAAGCATAGTAAAGTAAGTATTGCTCTTCTTAAGTGCATAATTAAATTTGAGGACATAATCGGAAACTACGTTCTAAAAATCTACGTCCTAGCTACTTATGAAATCGCCACAACCGCCTTCTCCACCATCACAATCTAAACCGCCTAAATCTAAGCTGATGACCCAGATTCATCAACTCACACAGGTGGTTAATGGTGTATTAAAAATTAATCCGAAAGAGCGTGTCCCCAAGCTAGAAGTGCGTCGATCGCAAAAAGATCAGCCTGAAATTTATGAATTAGTAGGCGATCGCTACATATTAGGACGTAGTACAAGTAAATGCGATATTGTCGTACAAACCCCATTGGTGAGCCAAGTTCATGCTCAGTTAGTCCGCGATCGCTCTCAAAAAAAAGCGCAGTTTATTCTTCAAGATCAAGACTCAACTAATGGCATTTACCGCCAAAAGCAGCGTTTAAAGTCAGTGCCATTGCGTCACAATATGAGAATTACGCTAGGACCACCTGAACTTGCTGAAGCCGCAAATATTCGTTATCTCGATCCGCCACCTTGGTATATTCGATCGCTGCAATATGCAGGAATTGGGGCGGGAGGAATCGCTGGTCTGATTATATTGGCGATCAGCTATGAACTTAGCCGAGTTCCTGATCTTAAACCTTTACCTGTTACGCAACAAGGACCCGTTGAGGTTTTCGCAGGAGATGGCATCAAACGTCTCGATCCTACTGATATTGCTAACCATACTGAATATGGCACTTTTGCTGAGTTTGGGCAATTCATTCCCAAAGCTGTAGTTTCTTCCGAAGATACTTCCTTTTACTGGAATATTGGCGTTGATCCTGTAGGTGTAGTACG
Organism: Pseudanabaena sp.; assembly: GCA_043786935.1. Classification (GTDB taxonomy): domain Bacteria; phylum Cyanobacteriota; class Cyanobacteriia; order Pseudanabaenales; family Pseudanabaenaceae; genus Pseudanabaena. The sequence goes on from JAYVVP010000025.1 coordinate 1,008, forward strand.
GGCGATCGTTACTAATGTACGGAGTCGGGGTGAGCGCTTAGAAGGCGCTAGTACAATTACACAACAGCTAGCGCGAAATTTGCTTGGCAAAACTTATGTAGGGACAGAGGACTCTGCGGGTCGGAAATGGCGTGAAGCTGCCGCAGCAATTAAACTGAATTTTACTTATAACAAGGAAGAAATTCTCAGGCTTTATCTTAATCGAGCCTATACAGGTAATGGAGTTTATGGTTTTAAAGATGCTGCCAAACTCTATTTTGGGAAAGAAGCTTCAGAACTGAATCTCTCGGAAGCAGCAACCCTAGTCGGATTATTACCTTCACCAGAGACGATTAATCCATTTAAAAATAAGAATTTAGCAATCGAATATCGCGATCGCATTCTCAATCGGATGGCAGAATTGGGAATGATAACTGATAAAGATGCGGAACGGGCGCGGCGATCAGTACTAATCCTTAATGAATCTGCTAAAACTAAGCTGCAAGGCTCGGTTGCACCCTATTACTACAGCTATGTCTTTGATGAATTACAGGATATCCTTGGTGATAATTTTGCTAAAGAAGGTAATTTAATTGTCGAGACCAATCTTGACTTAGCCATGCAAAAATCTTCTGACGAAGCTTTGCGCGATGCGGTTGATCGCGATGGCGCCAACTATGGTTTTAGTCAAGGGGCGATCGTCACGTTGAATGCGAGTGATAGTTCGTTATTAGCCATGACAGGTGGTGTCGATTACACAAAGAGTCAATTTAATCGGGCTGCCCAAGCCCTGCGCCAACCTGGTTCAACTTTTAAATTATTCAGCTACGCCGCTGCCGTGGATCGCGGAATTTCACCTAGCACTACTTATTCTTGTAGCGGCATCTCTGGCGTAGTCGGCTGTCACAATGGCGGCAGTGGGGCGATCGATATGTATCGCGGCTTTGCCTTATCAGAAAATGTGGTGGCAGTAAGAATTGCCGAGGCAGCAGGTTTAGATAATGTTGTCAAAATGGCAAGAAACTTGGGGATTACCTCCAAACTTGATGCTTCTGGCAACATGGTATTAGGCGGTAATGAAGTAAAAATACTGGAAATGGCAGGAGCTTATGCCACAGTGGTCAATGAGGGTAAATATATTAAGCCCCACGCCATCAAACGTATTCTCGATAGTGCTGATTGTCAAAGTCCCAAAGATCGCAAAACCTGTCGGGTCATTTTTGATGCAAGTGTTTTCTTAAAACCACGTCAGGTGATCGATGCTGGGGTCGCCAGCACGATGGTCGATATGATGCGCGGAGTAGTGCAGTACGGTACAGGGCGATCGGCGGCAATTCCTCAAGGTATGGTCATTGGTAAAACAGGAACCACTGACGAAGGGCGTGACCTTTGGTTTATCGGTGCTGTACCTAGACGAAATTTGGTTGCAGCCGTCTGGCTAGGTAATGATGAAGGTGTAACTAGAGGTTCAAGTGCTGTCGCTGCTCAGGTTTGGGGTGATTATATGCGTCAAGCTGTTCGCTAAATCTATAGAAAAATTGTGAAGCACTCTCTCTATTGATTTAAAGAAATTGCGAAAGTTTTGTCAAAAGCGCTTGACGCCTGCCATAGGTGCTGTAGTATTAATTCCGTCTTGTTGATTAGAGCGCTCTGAAGCGCCACTCCAAATCCCAAAAATTACGTCTTAACTTCAAGCTAAATAGGAGCTACATCTGTGAATAAAGGTGAATTAGTAGATGCGATCGCCGAAAAGGTATCCGTCTCCAAAAAAAATATCGAAGTAATCGTTACTGCGGCTCTCGAATCAATCGTTGATGCTGTAGCTGAAGGCGATCGCGTTACTTTAGTTGGCTTTGGTTCTTTCGAGCCACGCGAACGTCAAGAGCGCGAAGGTCGTAATCCTCGCACTGGCGAAAAAATGGTAATCGCGGCTACTCGTGTTCCTGCTTTTTCGGCTGGTAAACAGTTCAAAGAAAAAGTAGTTGAATAACAGTTAAATAATAAGTGAAATTGCGCTTTGCGTAATTTTTGACCCTGAAAGGAGAGTGTACGCTTTGCTCTATTCTTTCAGGGTTTTTGATATAATTTGGGCGATCGCTTAGGAGAAATACTGTGTCGGAAATGTTGTGGTCAGTGGTTGTGCCAACCTATAACCGTCTGCCAATTTTACAACAATGCTTAGCAGCATTAGAAAAACAAACCATAACTCAGCCATATGAAATTCTCGTTATTGATGATGGCTCATCCGATGGCACAGTGGAATTTTTACGCTCTAATAGCGATCGCTATCCTCACCTGCGACTGCTAACCCAAAACCACGCCGCCGCCGCTACAGCTCGCAACTATGGCATTGACTCGGCTCTAGGCAAATATATCGCTTTTGTTGATAGTGATATCACTGTCAATCCTGATTATTTAACCGCACATACCAAAACCTTAGCTCAAGGCGAAAAAGTCTATAGCTATGGACGCATCATCGACACTAGTAATCTCGAAGAACCCGATTCTGAGCCTGTTTCCCCAGTGCCATACTTTACCGCCGCTTTATTTGATACTTGTAACTTAGCGATCGCCCGTAAATGGTTGCTGGAAGCAGGCAAATTTGATACAGGATTCTTTCAATATGGGTGGGAAGATTTTGAATTAGGAATGCGAGTCAAAAAGTTGGGCTTAAAACGTTTGACCTGTGCTGGTGCGATCGCCTTTCATTACCATGCACCCTTTTCTATTGATAAAATGCCACGCTTGCTCGATTTAGAAGAACAACGTGGTCGAATGAGCATAATCTTCTATCAAAAACATCCCACATGGGAAGTCAAGTTGATGATCCAAAAAACTTGGTTCCATTTAGCTCTCTGGGGCATTCTCACCCTCGGTGGCACTCTCAACGATCGCACGCTCAAACCTCTATTAACATGGCTATGCGATCAGCATAAATCCGAAGTTGCTATGGAAATCTTCCGCATTTACATGAATTGGTACACTGTAATTTGGATGTACCGCAATTGGGATAAGGAAAGTAAATTACTCTTTGTTAGAGCCAGCGCACAATAATCAATTTTAATCGCTTATTTTAATTACCTTGGCAGTTGCTATAGTTGCGCGAGTAACCATGCGATCGCTTCTTCTATGTCGTTCACCTTTTCGCCTTCAGGTCTCGCAGGACGTTGCACCATCACCACAGGAATATCTAATTCTCTTGCGGCGATAATCTTGGCATAAGTTGCACTACCACCACTATTTTTGCTAACGATCGCTTCAATCTGATAGTCTTGCAATAACTGCCGTTCCTGCTCCAAATTAAAAGGTCCGCGATCAAGTAATACTTTGCTATTGGAAAGTTCGATATCAGGCGGATCGATTGAGCGCATCAAATACCAAATATGCGATCGCTGCAAAAAAGGCTCCAGTTGCTGTCTGCCTGATGTAATAAGTACTCGCTTAACTAATTCAGGAATTGCTTGCGCCGCAGCTTCCACACTTTCCACTTCAATCCAATTGTCGTCATTTACTCTTTCCCATTGTGGACGAACTAGCATGAGGTGAGGAATATTAGCTAGTTGGGAAGCGATCGCGCCATTACAAGTAATTTGTCCTGCACAAGGATGAGTCGCATCGATCAGAATATCAATAGAGTTCTCTTGTAAATAATTTGCTAATCCAGTCGCGCCGCCAAATCCACCAATACGAACTTGACCAACTAGGGCAGCAGGTTTTCGAGTTCGCCCTGCGAGAGAACTGATTACTTCTATTTCTGGAACGGTCGCAAGTTTGGCAGCTAGTTTCACAGCATCGCCAGTACCACCTAAAATCAGGATTTTTTTCATTTTTATATTTTTTCAGTATGCGATCGCCTAAATTCATCATCACGAATTAGCAAGGCGATCGCACTAATAATCTCTACAAATGGCAATCATGCTCTCATTAAAGCAGCTATTTTGGGGATATGAAGCTTAAGATTTCACAAAAACCTAATATCTGCTTGCTTTTCAATTGACTTCAATGTCCCCAGTGGAATTATCTTGCTGCTGTGAATAGGCACAATCGCAGTTCGACGAGATTCTGGATTAAACAATTTGAGGTGTGAGCCACTTTGAGATGCTTCTATAAACCCTGCATCTTTTAGCTGACTAATAACTTGTTTAGCAGTTAATCGAGGTGATTTTGGTGACATGAGTATCTACATTGCTAATTCGACTACTTCAGACTGTGATTTTGTATTCAGTAGGTAATCTGGAAGAGGTTCTAGCATTAACAAAATTGCATCTTTAAGGTTAGCGATCGCTTCTTCTCGGTCATCACCAAAAGAAGATATAAAGTTTAATTCGGGACAAGTTGCGGAATAAGACATTGCTTCATCATCCCATTCTAGAATTGCTCGAATTAGCATAAGTTTGACTCCTGATATTTTAATATTGAAGATTATAATGGTTTTGATTTAGTGCTCGATTTAGGTTTAGTCTAGCAACACTTAGTAGTAAAGGTAATTGCATTGATAATCTCTACAACAAGCGATCGCCTAAATCCATCATCATGAATTAGCAAAGCGATCACTACAAGTTATTTTAAATAATCCAAGTATTCACGTTACGAATTGTTATTTCACTGTATCAACATACCAGTCTTGAATAGAAAGTTCTGCTATCTCAACTGAACGTAAACACAGACTGTAAATGTATTTGGCGGATAAATTGGTTTCAATAAACGCACCATTTTTTAATTTTCTATTACTGCGAAAACTTTTTTCGTCAGTACCAACCAATCGAGGAAACTGCTCCATAATTTTTTTAAAATGCTCTGGTTCAACGTCGGCAATAGTATTTAAAGTAATCTCCAAAACATCTCGCCAACTTTTGACAGGATATTCTTCTCCAAGCATGAACAATAATTTAGGAATTTTTCCTGTTAATCCGTTAGGCTCAGTTGTTTCTAAAGATTCATCCCCAAAATAGCTCCAAATCTCAATAATGCGATTTGCTAAATGCTCGGCTCTAGTTTCAATATCTTCTTTTTTCCATTCGTTGCACTGATGGAAATACTTATTTAATTCAAGATGACTTTTTTCGTATTCATAACGTTTAGCAATAAAATCAGAATTAGAAAGCTCCGAATTATAGGCTGTCAGAGTCAAATTCCCTAATGAATGGACAAACAAATCGTATGTAATTGCCCAATCTTCCCCTAGATGCTTTTTCCACCATTCATTAAGTGTTTGAGGCATAATATGTTCGATTGAAACTTTGGCAAGGTCTACTTTCTCTTTATGCTTAAACGATTCTTCAAGAGATTCCAATATTAATTTTGCCTTTTCTGTTCGATTACTTCCATACAACTTAACATCTAACAATCTTTCTTTAAACAAACTATCTTTCGGGTAATCTTTGGATTGAAGAGCGATTTTAAGTCGTTCAACAAATGAGGCAATGGTTCCGCGTAATGAGTAAGAAAAAGCATTGCAATATATGCCGTATGAAGTTAGTAGTAAAAGATAAACTTTGGTTAAAAATACCAGTGT
>JAYVVP010000026.1:0-17068 GCA_043786935.1 Pseudanabaena sp.
GTTTGGGTGTTCAATCAATTGCAGCGATCGCGCAGGATTTAGAACAGATTGGGCGAAATCAAAACATAAACAATGCTAAAGAACTATTTAAAAGAATGCATGACTTATATTTGCAAATTCAAAATACTTATCCCCAATAAAAAATAGGTAGCGCAAAGCACTACCTATTTTTTATTATTGATTAAAATACTTGTTCGATTTCGTCAATTTCAGGAATCTCTTCCTTCAGTTTGCGCTCAATTCCCATTCTCAAAGTCATGGCGGAGCTAGGACAAGATCCACAAGCACCTTGCAAGCGCAATCTGACAACGGGTCCTTCAATTTCAACCAGTTCCACATTGCCACCATCAGACATCAGATAGGGGCGTAACTCATCTAAAACATTTTCTACATTTTCTGTAGTCAGAGTTAAACTCATATTTCTTCCTTTACTTATCGTACTAATATCTATGCTAATCGAATTGTTACTGTTTGCGCTACTCTCAACAAACATGATGTGCGGTGCTAAGCGCGGCTCAATTATTAACCTTTAATCAAATATCCACAGCGATGCTCACCATCTACCATCCAGTGAGTTCGCTCCACAGGGCAATCTAGCACTGTCGCAAACATTTCTAACTCATGACTACATACACTGGGAAACGACTCGGCAACATGGGCGATCGCGCAGTTATATTCTGTAAATACAAAATTTGCGGTCGCCTCCATAGCAAACCACTCGGTCACATAACCTTCCGCACGGCGAATTTCTGCTAATTTTTCTAATCTTTGCTTCAGCGAACCAATCCCAAGTTGCGATTTATAATCCTGTGACTTACGCTGCCATTGTTTATGCAGTACCTCAGATACTTGCTCTTTGCCCAAAGTATCGATCAGCGTATCTAAAAAATTTACGGCAAACTGATTATAGCTATCAGGAAAGCGATCGCGCCCTGCCGCTGTCAAAGCATAAATAAATTGAGGTCTGCCCATCCCCACTTGCTCAGCCGTGTGATAGATCAGTCCATCCGTTTCTAAATCTTTTAAATGCTTACGAATCGCTTGGGGACTAATATCAAATTTTTCCGCAAACTCCTGAGCTTTCACCTCGCCACGCTTTAACAAATGCTGCAAAATATCTTGCTTAGTCTCATGCTTGGCATCACTTTTAATGTCTAACTTAATATCTGGCTTTCGTTCAGACTTACTGGAAACCTTCTCAATAATACCGATGGGAGTTTTCATAAAAATAAGCTCCTAATGGCAACAAACTCTGCAAAAAGTTAGAATTCGATCAAGCTGCTAAAAATTGACTTTGACAACCTATGTGTTGTTAATGTAACCTATAATTAGTAAAGAAACAAGCAAGTTGTTTTAATAGCAATCTTCAGTAAGTACAGCACGAAGTACGGTGCTTACTTCCCAACTATCAGGAGCCTTAAAGGATATGACAGCAACGGTTCAAGCACTTGTCAACCAACCGTACAAATATGGATTTGTTACGTCCATTGAGTCGGATACGATTCCTCGCGGTCTCAGCGAAGATGTCGTCCGCATGATTTCGGCTAAAAAAAATGAGCCAGAATATATGCTGGAATTTCGACTCAGAGCGTATCGCCAATGGTTGAAGATGCAAGAACCAGCATGGGCGCATGTCGAATATCCTGCGATCGATTATCAAAATATCGTTTACTACTCCGCGCCCAAGCAGTCAAAGAAGAAGGCAAGTCTTGATGAAGTCGATCCCGAGTTGCTCGATACCTTTGAGAAGTTAGGTATTTCTTTAAATGAACAAAAACGCCTTGCCAATGTCGCAGTTGATGTCATTTTTGATAGCGTTTCGATCGCAACAACTTTTAAAAAAGATTTAGCAAAAGTTGGTGTAATCTTCTGCTCGATCACCGAAGCAATGTACGAATATCCCGAACTTATCAAGAAGTATTTAGGAAGTGTCGTTCCGATCGCAGATAACTATTACTCGGCACTCAATGCCGCCGTATTTACCGATGGCTCCTTCGTTTATATTCCCAAAGGTGTGAAATGCCCGATGGACTTGTCCACTTATTTTCGGATCAACAATGGTGATTCTGGACAGTTTGAGCGTACCTTAATCATTGCTGAAGAAGGCAGCTATGTAAGCTATCTTGAAGGTTGCACAGCACCAATGTTTGATACTAATCAACTTCATGCAGCCGTGGTTGAATTAGTCGCCCTAGATGATGCCGAAATCAAATATTCCACTGTGCAAAACTGGTACGCGGGCGACAAAAATGGTAAAGGTGGCATTTATAACTTTGTAACTAAGCGCGGTTTATGCCAAGGCAAAAACTCGAAAATTTCTTGGACTCAAGTCGAAACAGGTTCAGCGATTACTTGGAAATATCCCAGTTGTGTCCTAGTTGGCGAAAACTCAGTTGGTGAGTTTTATTCCGTGGCGCTGACAAATAACAAGCAGCAAGCTGACACAGGCTCCAAAATGGTGCATATTGGCAAGAATACTCGTAGCAAAATCGTTTCTAAAGGTATTTCCGCAGGTGGCTCACAAAATAGCTATCGTGGCTTGGTAAAAATTTCTCCTAATGCCGAAGGTGCAAGAAACTATTCTCAATGCGACTCAATGTTGATTGGCGATTGTTCTCAAGCAAATACTTTCCCTTATATCCAAGTCCAGAACAACACCGCCAGAGTCGAACATGAAGCTTCAACTTCAAAAATTGGCGAAGAGCAACTATTCTATTTCCGACAACGTGGCATTGCTGTTGAGGATGCCGTCTCAATGATTATTAGCGGATTTTGTAAGGAAGTGTTTAACGCATTACCAATGGAGTTTGCAGTTGAGGCAGATAAGCTCTTGGCTCTGAAGTTGGAAAATAGCGTGGGCTAAAGGAGTTGCCTAATGGAAGAACTCATGGAATTGCGATCGCTAGTCCAGCAAGGCGACTTACAATCGGCTCTGACTTTGATTATCGCGCTTTAGATAATGCTCGACTTGAAACCTTTGGTGGTGATTACGATGCGATCGCGATCGGTAAAATGGTTAACCAAACCGAAATACTCGAACTTGCGATGCAACTGTTAACAACTTCTTTTTAAAGTATGGAGATATCTGTGCTATCAAATCTAAAAACAGACTGGGATATAATGGCAGTGAACTCGCATTACCAAACTGCTGAGGCTGCACAGACATTACTCCAGCAAGGGAAGATGGATGAAGCAAAAGCCGCGCTACAAGCTCTAGTTGATGCTATGTCACGATCTGAACGTCAAGCTGTTAAAAGTCAATTAACTCGCTTAATGATGCATATTATTAAGTGGAAGACTCAACCAAATAAGCGTAGCCGTAGTTGGATTATTTCTATTCTTGATGCTCGCGATGCGATCGAAGAATCTCAAGAAGAGATGCCTAGCCTAAATCGTGAATTTATCAAATCGCTTTGGGATCAATGTTTTATCAAAGCAAAACGTAAAGCGGAAGCAGAGATGAATTGCAAGTCAAATATTTCTTTCCTAAATTGGGAAGAAGTTTTTGAAGAGCAGTACATAGGTGTGCAACCTTAAAAGCATTACAATTTAAGCTAACTGTTAGAAAAAAGAAATGATTGTCGAAAATAGTGAAGTAATTTTATCCGTCAGAAATTTGACTGCGGAAGTTAATGGAGTCGAGATTTTAAAAGGACTCGATCTGGAGATTAAGGCTGGTGAAGTCCATGCGATTATGGGACCAAATGGCTCTGGCAAAAGTACTTTCTCGAAAGTAGTGGCGGGACATCCTGCTTATACGGTCACAGGCGGCGAGATTCTTTATAAGGGTAAAAACCTATTAGATTTAGAACCTGAAATTAGAGCTAGAGAAGGCATATTCTTAGCTTTTCAATATCCGTTAGAAATTCCTGGGGTGACTAATTCTGACTTTTTGCGATTGTCCTATAACAATTTAAGAAAGCATAAAGGTTTAGAAGAATTTGATTTAATCGACTTTAACGACTTTATTCAAGAAAAGCTAGAAATCGTTGAGATGAATCCATCTTTCTTGAGCCGTAGTGTCAATGAAGGATTTTCAGGCGGTGAGAAAAAGCGCAATGAGATTTTGCAAATGGCGATTCTTGAGCCAACTTTGGCAATCCTCGATGAGACTGATTCGGGCTTAGACATTGATGCTTTGAGGATTGTGGCTGGCGGCGTGAACAAACTCTCAACTCTTGATAATTCTTCACTGGTGATCACCCACTATCAGCGTTTGCTAAATTACATCATCCCTGACTTCATTCATGTAATGGAGAATGGCAAGATTATTCTTACAGGCGATAAAAATCTAGCTCTAGAACTGGAAGAAAAGGGTTACGATTGGCTCAAAGAAGAAGAGGCGGTCGTAGCATAATGGCTATTCAAGTTACTGAAAAGTTTGCTTCTCAAATTGTCGATTTACGATCCGTAACTACTCATCTTCCGAAAGATACTAGCGAGTTTGTGGGCGAACTGCGCCAGATCGCAAGCGATCGCTTATCGACACTTTCTTTCCCAACTACTAAAGACGAAGAATGGAAATATACCGATGTTTCTTCTTTAAAAAATCTTACGTTTACAGCTCAATCGGCTACTTCAGAAGATGTAAAGGCATTAATAGCAAAGCACTCGGCTACTGAAGCAGCCAACAATCTAATTGTGTTCGTCAATGGTAAATATAGCGAGCAGTTTTCAAATATCACTGGTGCAGTACAAGGGTTAGTAATCGGTACATTAGCAACTTTGGGCGATCGCGTCTTACCAAAACTGCGATCGCATCTCGCTCAACATCCTGATACTCATGATTATTTTGCAAGTCTTAATACTGCTTGTATGGAAGATGTCGCGATCGCGATCGTTCCTAAAAATCTAGTAGTCGAAAAGCCTGTACAGTTTTTATTTGTTTCTACACCCCAATCAGCGACAGAGACATTATTAACCCAGTCCCGTTGTTTAGTGATTGCCGAAGCACATAGCAATTTGACTTTCCTTCAAACCCTTGTAGGAAACGATGATCAGCCTTACTTCTCAAATACAGTAACGGAAGTTTGGCTTGCTGAAGGAGCACAGGTTAATCATACTGAAGTACAGTGGCAAGGTAGCAGAGCAATACATATTAATACGACTGCGATCGCGCAAGCTCGAAATAGTGTCTATAAAAATCAATCAATTAGCATCGGTGCAAAGATCTCGCGCCAAAATTTAATCGTTCACCAGATGGCAGAACAAACCGAAACTTCGCTGACTGGTTTAGCTTTTATTGATGGCGAACAGCTTGCTGATACACATTCTGTGATCGCTCACAACTATCCACACGGCTCTAGCAAACAACTCCATAAATGTATTGCCGATGGTCGTTCCCACGCCGTTTTTAACGGCAAAATCCAAGTCGCAAAACTTGCTCAACAAACTGATTCAGCGCAGCTAAGTCGTAACTTGTTGCTATCGAGCAAAGCGCGAGTTGATACTAAGCCACAACTAGAGATTTTTGCAGATAATGTCAAATGTGCTCACGGCGCAACCGTCAGTCAACTTGAAGCTGAAGAAATCTTCTATCTGCAAAGTCGGGCGATTGATGCTGAGAGTGCTGTAAATCTGCTAACCTATGCTTTTGCAACAGAGGCGATCGCGCAGATTCCGATTTTATCGGTACAGCGATCTCTTAGTGATTTTGTACTTGAAAAAACAAAAGCATAATTTAAAACCAGAAAAGAAAAGGCGCTAAGTGTCCTTTCTTTTTTGGTTTAACGAAGATAGCGATCGCTATATAATAATTAAAATAATGTTAAGATGCTGCTCATCAAGACGATATGTGGGATGAAAAATTAATGCGTTGGTCAATCGTACTCATGCTCAGTGCTACATTAGCAGGAGCTAGCGCACCTCTAATTACAGCTTCTTCTGAGTCCGATATTTCTCTAAATGCAAGCTTTGCTGATAATCAAGACAATAAATCTTTTGATCCACTTATTTATTCGCCAGTCAATCAAAGGCTTGCCAAGTTAGAAACTCAAGCTCAACAGCAATCTTCTAACTCTTTTAACATTAATCGTGTTCGCGCAAAATTGGTAATGGCAGATATTTACCTCAATAGTCGCAAGTCCCGTGAAGCGATCACGACCCTCGATAAATTAGAAACAGAATATCCAGTTTTGGCTGATTACGTCCTGCTCAAACGCGCCCAAGCTCAAACTCAAATTCGCGATCTCCAAGCCGCAAAATCTACTTGGGAGAGCATCTTAACAAATTTCCCGAATAGTCCTGCTGCCGCCGAAGCGATGTTTGTGTTAGGACAAAACAAACAGCTTTTAGATAAATTTCCTGCTCATCCTCGCTCCCAAGAAGTTACGCTCCGTTTATTAGCTCAAGCTCCAAATCGAGTTGATCTAATGTCGATTATGGCGACTTATTTTGGTGACTATAAAGAGATTGTCCCAATTCTAGATCGTCTAGTTGCTAGCTCACCTTCTCTAACTACCGATCAATGGTGGGCGATCGCGGATTCCTACTATGACAAATTTGAATTTGGCAAAGCTGCCAACGCCTATACTCGCGCTACTTCAAATTCTCTCACCGCTTACAAATATGGTCGTAGTCTACAGCGTGGCAAAGAAACCGAATCCGCGATTATTGCTTACAACCGCCTTGTCCAGCAATTTCCCCAAAGTCCTCAAGCGTCTCGTGCTCTGATTCGGATTGCCCAGATAGCTTCTCCTGAAGCGGCGATCGCTGCTACTGATCGGATTGTGACCAGCTATCCCGATACCGCAGGCGAGGCTCTGGCAATCAAATCAACGATATTGCAAGATAAACTTAACAGTCCTAAAGCAGCAAGTGAGGCGCGAAATTTATTATTAGAGCGTTATGGAAATAGCGCAGCGGCTGGTGAACTGCGTTGGCGCATTGCCAAAGGTCAGGGACGCGGCGGACAGATTCCTACGGCGATCGTTACAGTTGATGCACTGATTGCCAATAGCCCGAATAGTGACTTTGCCGCAGAGGCGAGCTTCTGGGCTGGCAAATGGGCTAATCAGATTGGAGACAAAGCCAAAGCCAAAAAGTTTTTTGAATTCGCGATTCGTCAACATCCAAATTCCTATTTCGCATGGCGTTCAGCAACTTCACTTGGTTGGCAAGTTGGCAATTTTACAACTGCTCGTTATACTACACCCGCGATTGCTTTACCTACTTCTAGAGCAACTTTACCCGCTGGCTCTGCAAAACTGCAAGAGCTATATATTCTTGGTTTAGACCAAGATGCGCGATCTCAATGGCAAGCAGAAATGCGTGGCAAACGGAACCTTGAGCCGAGTGAAATATTCACCGATGGCGTGTTGCGGGTTGCTGTCCAAGACAATTTAGTAGGGATTAGAACTATTGAAAGCTTAGATTTGATTGATGTTCCCACCGCTCAAAAAGCAGAAATTGCCAAAATCAAACAGCATCCTGCTTATATGCAGTCGCTCTATCCGTTTCATTATTGGAATTTAGTCTCAAGTTGGTCAAACGATCGCAAGCTTTCTCCTGCGCTGGTGATTGGTCTTATGCTTCAAGAGTCCCGCTTTGAAGCTCAAATCCGTTCTCGCTCTGGAGCAATTGGGCTAATGCAAATCATGCCAGATACAGGCTTATGGATTGCTAATAAAAGGGGCGTAAATAACTACAATCTTGACAATCCCACAGACAATATCAATTTTGGAACTTGGTATCTAGACTATACACATAGTCGCTATGCAGATAATTCTATGCTTGCAGTCGCTAGTTATAATGCTGGTCCCAACAGAGTTGCCCAATGGGTGCAAGAGCGAAGTATTAACGATCCAGATGAGTTTGTAAATAGCATTCCCTATGACGAAACCAGAGATTATGTGTCTAAGGTTTTAGGTAATTATTGGAACTATTTACGGTTGTATTCTCCATCAGTACAACAACAAATCGCGGCTTTGAATCAGTCCAATAATGTTAATGCTTCGTCTAAATTCTAATAAATTCTAAGATTCTCTCACTACCTAATCTTTTTTAGTAACCATGCGATCTTGATGCTCAAGATCGCATAAAACTAGAATTGCCGTAAGATTGTCATATCCATTGATGTTATTGCCAAGCTCAATGAGATTATCTAACCCAGTTTGGAGATTGATTTCTTTATTTAAAATTGGTAATAGATGCGATCGCCAGTTCTGCTCGATCGCATCGTTATCACATAAGCCATCAGAACATAACAAAAATAGAGTTGGCTCAGTCAGCGAAAAAATTTGGATAGAAGGTGATAGAAGATTGGTAGGATTTGGCCCTAGAGCTTGTGTTAATTGATGAGCGTCAGGTCGCGCTTGAGCAGTCTCAAGATCAACGCCCAGATCAATCAATTGATTTAAGACTTCATGATCACGAGTTATTTGTTCTAATTTTGGTAAATTTGATTTTGTAGAGTCTTCGGCGGGAAGATTGGGACTATTTGTAACTTTATAAATTCGGCTATCCCCAACATGAGCGATCGCCACCTCAAGATCATGAATCGTCAACATGACCAAAGTAGTTCCCATTCTGCCAAGAGCTTGACGTTGTTCACTCTCATTTTTAATGAAAATAGCCTGATTTGCGTTACTAATAATCTCCTCAAGTTTTTGTGAACCTGGCAAAGTATCCACCCAAAATGGTTGAAACTGCTCGATTATTGAGTTAACGGCGATCGCACTTGCTTCTGCACCACCTTCATGTCCACCCATGCCATCACAAAGAACAAATAAACCACGATAGCTGCGATCGCTAATTTGACTTTTGCCATTAATACTACGAGTTTGGAAGATCGCGGCAAAATCATCCTCATTGCGATCGCGCTGTTTGCCAACGTCAGTTTTGCCAGCATAGGTTATATTCTGCAAATATAATGATGAAGTTAAGTCAACTAATAATTCTGAATATGAATCTAGAATTACTTCTAGATTCGCTTCTATAGGCAATTCTTGTAATTCTTCTTCACTAACTACTTGAGAAAGTTGAGAAGGGTCAAAGACTTTTGACTGAGTATCTATCTCTTCTATTAAGTCCTCAAGATTTAGAGGTTGTGTTTCTTCATTAGTGGATTCATTATCAGAAATAGCTATAGGTAAATTCACAGCAATTTTAGTACCGCAAAATTGACAGAATTGATAGCTAGCAAGATTTTCGGCTTGACAACTAGGACAGATACTCATGATTATTCCTGTGTTGACACAATACTATAATGAAAGCGAAGAACTAAGGTGTTAGCGCTCATGACCGATTCTATCAGACTCAATCCCGCCGATGAGATCGTCCTTGGACGTGACTTTATGACGCTTTCGCAGCATGTGCTTTCACAGGTTGGCACATTTTCTCCTGAAGCTTATGATATGAGTGCATTAATGGGGCGAATTGGCTTAGCAGGCAAAACGATCGCCAGACATCTTAGCCGCGCTGGTCTAGCAGAAAATGTCCTTGGTGTCACAGGCGAAGTAAATGTCCAAGGTGAAGCTGTCAAAAACATGGATCGTTATGCTAACCGAGTATTTTTGCGTGCTTTCGAGCAAAGTGGCTTGGTTTGTCGCCTTGCCTCGGAAGAAATGGAAAAGCCTTATTACATTCCTGAAAATTGTCCCATTGGTCGCTATACGTTGCTATACGATCCAATTGATGGTTCTAGCAATATCGATGTGAATTTAGCGATCGGTTCCATCTTCTCAATCCGTCAACAGGAAGGAAATGATGAATCTGGAGAAGCTCTAGATTTATTACAATCGGGACGCAAACAAATTGGTGCAGGTTATATTCTCTACGGCACAAGCACCATGTTTGTATATTCTCTCGGTAAAGGCGTTCATTCCTTCACTCTTGATCCTAGTATTGGTGAATTCATTCTGTCTCAAGAGAATATTCATATTCCTAGCAAGGGTTCTATCTATAGCATTAATGAAGGTAATTATTGCCAATGGGAAGAGCCGATGCGCGAATATATAAAATATATTCATCTTCAGGAGGGTTATAGCGCCCGCTATTCTGGTGCGCTTATTGCTGACATCCATCGCATCCTCTTTCAGGGTGGGGTATTTCTCTATCCAGGTACTGTTAGTCATCCAGATGGAAAGTTACGCTTACTTTATGAGTCTGCTCCTTTGGCATTTCTAGTCGAGCAGGCGGGTGGTCGTGCTTCGACTGGAACTCAAGAGATTCTTGATGTTATTCCCGACAAGCTGCATATGCGTACACCGCTAATTATCGGCAGTTTGGAAAATGTAAAAGAAGTAGAGTCTTTCTTGTAATACATAGCATCAATAGCGATCGCCTAGAATTTGCCCTTCAAAGGTTTAGGCGATCGCCTATTTCATCACTGGCTTTTGTTGAATGATTTCCATAGTTTTAATGCTAACGGTGCAAACTCTTTGCAATAAATCAATTACCTGTTCTTTATAGTCAGCAAATTTATAGATGCTGATGGCTTACAGTCGAGTAAATTTAAGGGATACACCACAGCCGAATCTGTGAGTGAATATGGCGGAGTAAGTCAAAGATGGATTTTAGTTGAAAGTCAGGAAAGGCGTAAGTCAGATATCAAGAAATTAGACAAAAAGATTGAGCAAATTCAGCAAAACTGTCATCAAGAGCTACAGACTTTGGCGGGACAAGATTTTGCTTGTGTTGCCGACGCGATCGCTGCGGCTGAGAAACTATCGGCAAAGATGAAAGTGCCCCAACTCTCCCATAATGCAAGTCAATTATTAAATTTAATAAATTTCACTTTGGGGTGATTTAGCTCGGCAAATTTAATAGCTTTGGTCTCAATCTCTTGCAATTGCCTCAAAGCAAGTCCGCACGGAAAGCCATATTTTGCCCGAACGCGATCGCTCGCAATGTTTAAAGCAGTACGCGATCGCTCAACAAAATCAACTAAGTCATATTCAGTGTCAGGCGAAAAATATTCTTGAACGATCAAAGATGGTGAATAGCAACTATTTTCAGAATTATCTGGCCAAGCAATTTGGAAATAAATTTCGGGCATAGGATTTTATTAACGAGTAAGACAAACAATATTTTGCGCCGCCTATTCTAATTTTGCCATTTTTTGCTTTGACATTTTTTGATAATGAGCTATATGCATCTGAGCCGAATTTTGCCATGTATATTTTGTCAAAATGGATTGGCTTGCTTGCACTAACTGATCAATAAACTCAGGTTTGATAACTGAGCGCATAGCCTGTGCGATCGCCTCAACATCATCAGGACAAACAAGCAAAGCTTGCTGGTTAGATAGAAACTCTGTAAAAGGCAGGCAGTTAGACGTAATCACAGGTAATCCTGAAGCGATCGCTTCCATAATCACCAAACCCCAACCCTCTTTTGATGATGGAAATACAAAGGCAGTAGCACATCGATAAAGTACTGGTAATTCTTCATCGGTGAGAACACCTGTAATAATTAGGGATTTTACAATATCTAATTCCTGGGCGATCGCCAGAAATTGATTGCGATAGTCCTGATAGTCGAATAATGTTGCACCTCCCGCAATCACTAACTGCGCTGTTGGAAAATCTTCCAAGACCTTCGCAAAAGCTTGAATTAGCTTAATTGAGTTTTTGCGTGGTTCAATGCCACCGACAGTTAGATAAATTGGTGAACCCGTTAAACTAAATTTTTGTTTGATTTGTAGTTCAGTGCCATTGCGTTCACTAGAAAATCTTTGTAGATTCACCCCATTGATTACTCGAAGCGAATGGATTTGATAATGCTCAGCAAGTTGTGTTTGCCAACTTTCACTCACACATAGACAAAGCTCTGCTTCGCGAATCGAACGATCCTGGCAATCTTGTAAATAAGGGCTATTGTAATCTTCAATATGGTGAACAGTGCGGATAAAGTGAGGGATAAGTTCTTGCGATCGTAAAATTGCTAGAGCATTAGCACTGATGCAGTCTTGAGCATGGTAAATATCATAATTAAGTAGAGAATTACGCAAATAATCGACAAATTCTTGAATACGTTGCTGAATTAACTGATCGATTCCTTTGGGCGCAGCCTGAGCAGGAACTAACTGAAAACCACAGGATAAATGGCGCTCAAATCCTAATCCATCCTTATCCAATGCATAGACACAGACTTCTTGCCCTAATGTTTGTAAGGCTTCAGCTAGTTCCAAAGTATGAATAACGCTGCCCCTAGGTTTAGTGGAGTAAGTAAGTAGCGCTATCCGAAGTTTAGGCAAAGTCATGAGCTATAGAATGTAAATCAAGTAGGGTTTCAAACCTGTTAAATCATGAAATGTTAAAGTATGTAATCTTGTAAAATGGCAACCTTAAATTAAAATTAGTTATATTTCCTAAATTGTCCTTTCTTTTCTCTCTTTTTCCATAAGTCCTAAACCTGTTAAAGCGTTCTGAGCAAAATCCCAAAACAGAACTGACTCTGACTGCGATCGCATGATCACTTCTTTCTTTGCTTGTACTTTCCCAACAACTGTACAAACCAAATCTTGGGAATGAAAGAGCGTTTGAACTGCTTCGACATTTTCAGGACGTACACTCAACAGAAAGCCATAACTAGGAAAAGATGTTAGCCAGTACTCCAAAGGAACATTCTCAGGATAAGAAATCTTATCTAAGTCAAGAATTGCACCACAATTAGAAGTCTCAGTTAGCATCAGTAATGTCCCAATAATCCCGCCCATGCTGATATCTTTAGCAGCATTGCATAGTTCTAACTTAGCAAGATATGGCAAAATCGCTAAATTCTCTCGTAGTTGAATCTGGTTAGCTTTAGTGGCAGCATTCCAAAAAGGATAGTCAGGATGAAATTGACCGTGCATATCGATCGCTATCAGTAACAAATCATTCGGCTGAGCGTTAAAACTAGTGAGCAATTTTTGAGCGCGTCCAAGAATTGCTACAGAGAGTGCATTGTAAGGACTGCGACAGTTAGTATGACCACCTACTATCGGAACTTGATACGCGATCGCGGCGGCTTTCATGCCTGCTAAAAGTTCTTGAATCGAATCTGGGGATTGGCTCCAAAGCGTATCAACGATCGCTATTGGCGTACCACCCATTGAGTAAATATCGCTGACATTGACCATCACCGCACACCAACCCGCGAACCAAGGATCAGTCTCAATTAATTGTGGCAGCATTCCCTCAGCAGCTAGTAAAAGATAGCCATCACCGTCAGGAATCGCGGCACAGTCATCACCTAAGAGAATATTCGCTGCATTCCATTGTTCGCCTAATCCTTTAGCTGCGATCTGGATGTCTTGTTTATGCAAGATTCCCATTGATTGCCTTAGTTTTGCGGCGAGATCAGACAGCACTTAAGAAGCCTCACGAATTCGTTGTAGTAAGGTTTGCTGTGGCAAAGCTGGACGCAATTCATCACCTGCGGGATAGAAATTAAGATCGGCTTCCATAAAGTGGTGAGGGCGATCGCAGATCGTCATTTCTTCTAAAGATCCCCAATGGAGTCGTTGAAAAAATCGCACATTTTGAATTTGCACTGTCGCTAAGAAGCGATCACATCCCCATGTATTGGCAGTAGTGACAGCTTTGTAAATCAAGCCTTTGCCAATTTGCCAACCCCGTCGATAGTCTTTGTGAGTTCCCAGTCTGCCACCGTACCAGATTCCTTTCTCGGTTTCGTATATTCTGACCACTCCCACAACTTGATTTGTCTCAGTAGAAATGGCGACGATGGGATAGGCGATCGCATCAATATCATCGACATCATTCTCTTCAAACACAAACTGCTCTTCTACAAAAATCGCTTTTCGTAAATCAAAGTATGCATCTATTTCTTGAGGGGTCGATGCTAGTTTGAATATATAAGCAGGAGTGGTCATTATTAATTATTCCTAATTGAGAGTCTTATTCAAAAAGTGAAAGCGCAGAACAAGCTCCACACTTGGCACAGCCAGCTTTTATATCAGCAGAAGACATATGCGATCGCTTAAGCAAAGCACCTACTTGTTCGTAAACGGCAAACATAAATTCAGTAGTCGGTGCAGGATGGTTAGCGAGAGGTGTACCACTAATGGGCACAAAGGGAACAACAAAGGGATAAACACCGATTTTAATTAGGCGATCGCAAGTTTTGACCAATGTTTCTAAACTGTCGCCTAAACCAGCTAATAAATAAGTGCTGACCTGTCCCCAACCAAATACTTTCACCGCCGCCGCAAATGCTTCATAATAATATTCAAGGGGAACACTCGCTTTGCCAGCCATGATTTTGGCGCGAACCTTGGGGTCGGCTGCTTCCAAATGCATCCCTAACGTATCAACACCAGCATCTCTCATCCGCTCAAACCAGATAAAATCATCAGGAGGCTCACATTGCGCCTGAATAGGGATATCAACTTTCGCCTTGATTGCTTTAGCGCATTCCGTTAAATAAGCAGCACCGCGATCGCTAGTATTTGGTGTACCTGTAGTCATCACCATATTTTTAACTCCATCTAACCGCACCGCAGCTTCCGCAACTTCGGCGAGTTGGGCGGGAGTCTTGCGAGCGACCGTTCGACCTGCTTCGAGGGATTGCCCGATCGCGCAAAATTGACAAGAAGTCTCAGTATTGTTGTAGCGTATACAGGTTTGTAAAACCGTTGTCGCAAGGACATCATGGCTATGTAAAAGCGCAATTTTCCAATAGGGAATTCCGTCACTGGTGGTGAGTTCGTAAAATTTGGGAGATTTAGGAAAAGAAATTGGTGCGATTGCTTTACCTGCTACTTCCAGTAATATTTCTTGCGTATCTTGATTTATGCTCGCCGCATAAGGCGACTGCGCCGCTGAACTGTTAAAGACTGGAACCATCACTGTCGTTTCATCAATAGTGATCGCCTTATGATCAGAAGGTCCCGCCCCGCCTTTGCGACCATTTACACCAGTTTTGTGATCTCCTTTATGATCCAATTGACGATCAATGAGATGCAAGCCTTTAGTCTGTAATTCTGTAATTAATTGTTGTTTATTCATGCAGGATTACGCTCCCATCGAAACTTGCGATCAGACTCTTGAATCAAAACATCATTGATACTGGCTTCACGGCGGCGCATTAATCCATCCTCAGCAAATTCCCACTGTTCATTTCCGTAGGCACGATACCAATAGCCAGAGTCATCATGCCATTCATATTCAAAACAAACAGAAATTCGATTTCCAGTAAAGCTCCAAAGCTGTTTACGAAGTCGATAATCTAGTTCCTTAGCCCATTTTCGTTTAAGAAATTCCGCGATCGCTTCTCTTCCACTAAAAAATTCAGCACGATTACGCCATTGTGAGTCCTCAGTATAAGCAAGCGCAATGCGCTGCGGATCGCGAGTATTCCAAGCATCTTCTGCTGCTTGTACTTTGGCTTTCGCTGTCTCTAACGTAAAGGGAGGTAGGGGAGGTTTCATGAATTGATTATGGATGAATTGGTGATTCTAGCGGCTGAAAGTAATTTTCGGCTATTGGTAGATTGATTGGTGCATTCGCTTCATGCTTAATCTGGAAGCCTGTAAACTCGGCAGCATTTAAATGCGCTTGCAGCAAATCAGGACGAGCATAATGTCCAACTGAATCCATCATGCGCTTGCGTTTAGTAATCAGTGAGAAGTCTAAATCAGCGATCGCCATACCTTCACCATCAGTAATTGGTGGACATAGATGATTTCCTTCTGGCCCAATAATGGCTGTATTGCAACCACCACTCAGTGCCTTTTGCAACTTCTCATCACTAGTGATTTGACTCACCTGTTCGGGTGAAAGCCAGCCTGTCGAGTTAATCACAAAGCAGCCAGACTCAAGGGCATGATGACGAATCGTTACTTCGATTTGGTCAGCAAAGATCTGTCCAACCATAGAACCAGGGAATTGACCACAATGGATTTGTTCGTGCTGCGACATCAGAGCGAAACGTGCTAATGGATTGTAATGTTCCCAACAAGCTAGGGCGCCAACTTTACCGACGGCGGTATCGACCACCTGCAATCCTGCTCCATCACCCTGTCCCCAAACCATCCGTTCGTGATAAGTAGGTGTAATTTTTCGACGCTTCAGTAAAAGAGAGCCATCTGCATCGAAAATCAATTGCGCGTTGTAGAGAGAACCACCGTCCCGCTCATTTATCCCCAAAACCACAACGATATTATGCGATCGCGCAGCTTGACTAACTGCATCGGTAACAGTACTGGGAACAGTCACCGCTTCTTCATAAAGCCGCATATGTTCCTTTCCCATCAGCACAGGTGGCTGCACGAAAGAAAAGTAGGGATAGTAAGGAATAAAAGTCTCAGGAAAAACGACCAACTGAGCGCCTTCTTTGGCAGCGTTCGCGATCACTTGTAAGACTTTCTCGGTTGTACCATCACGGCTAAACAAAACAGGACTGATTTGTACGGCGGCGGCTCTAACTTTGCGGGAATAATCCACGATTTATGAAATCCTTATAAAGTCCAAGTATCTAAAATGAAAGCGTTATCTCGGCGATGTAAGAGAACGACATCTAATACATCAAGAGGGCTAATCGCGCGAATACCAGGAATTAATGAAGGTTCACCATGTCCATAAAGAGCTTGCAGAGCAAAGCGACAACAATACACTTTTCCACCTTCAGACATGAACTTAGAAATCTGGTCATTAAAATTCTGATGTCCTGGGAAAGCGGCATCGCCTAGTTTAGGAAAACCACGTTGTACGCCTAGAGTTACTCCAGGGCCATAGAGTAAGATCGAAGTCTCAAAACCTTTGCGAAGTAAGCGAGTAGCTTGCAATAGGTTAACAAATCCAATAGAACCTTCAAAGGCAACAGTATGGAAAGTAACAAGGGCTTTCTCCCCCGGTTCAGCTTTGACATCTTCAAATACTTTTTCTTCATAGTTAACTAAGAAGTCGCCAGTCTGATGGGCAGGAGCAGTTACTTCAGGCATCTTGTTTTCCTTAATTATTTTTTAGTTATTTAAGTGCAGTTTAAATGTTGTTAAAGCTTCTGTTTTGTATCTCTAGTTACTAACTGATGTTACGTGGAAGGAATAGCGAGTTTTTGGAGTTGAGAGAAACTAGCCCTAATTGCATTGAAGTAAAGTTTAGCCTTGAGAGCAAAGTGATTG
>JAYVVP010000027.1:0-6479 GCA_043786935.1 Pseudanabaena sp.
CCCACTCGTACTCCAGCCGCAATAGTCGCGCGAGCCGCAATCCAGCTTTCTGATTCGATATAAATCGGCGCAGTACAGAGACTAAAGTTGTGATCGCTCCAGTCGTGATTGCCAGTACAGAAATAAACATTTTGAGAGATGCAACAATGACTCTCGATCGTAATTAGGTCAAGATTATCTAGCCAAACATCTTCACCAATCCACACAAAATCTTTAATGATTAAGCGCCAAGGAAATTTGACACGCACTCCTGTCTTGATCCGCACACCTTGACCAATTTCTGCCCCAAACCAGCGCAAAATGTTAACTTTAATAATCGAAAACGGAATTAAATAACTCCGTAAAATCGGCGCTCCGATAAAATACCAAAGTAGTTGTTTCCAAAATGGTGCACCTGCGGTGAAAGCACCTGTTGTGTAGCAATCAAGACGCAAAGTCGTAATTCCTCAAATTAAGTGACAAGTAGGGATGTTATACAATATTAAAGCTTTTCTAATGGTCGAGTTTTTTCTATGCAAGTTTGGGTATTGCTATATAATGCACGCACTGATAACGAAGGTATTTATAGTCTGCAAATAGAAAGTAAAAATATTATTGTTGCTTTTGAACAAGAAGATGATGCGATTCGTTATGCAGGTATGTTGGAAGCACAAGATTTTTTGTCGCTTACAGTTGAGAACATTGACAAAGAAGAATTAGAAGAATTTTGTCAAGAGGCAAACCATGATTTAAATATTGTGGCAACCGATGCTTTGCTAGTTCCCCCAGAGCAAAATGTTGAAAAAACTGATTGGTCTAGCGATCGCGACAAAAATCTGTCAGATCCAGAAGAAGAAATTGAGGTAGAAGATCCCGTAATTGCGATGATGCGTCGTCGCTTAGAGAATTTACTGTAAAAATTTGTAGGTACAACCACAATGACAGATTTACCTTCCAATGCTCTAACTAGCGTCATTACTACACTTGAACCGACTAATACTAGCGAAGGTTGGTTTAACTATCCTGTGCATGTTTATCCTCACCATACCGACTATTCGGGCTTGGTTTGGCATGGGACTTATCTAACTTGGATGGAAGCTGCTAGGGTGGAGTGCTTGCGCTCAGTGCATATCAGCTTTGAGGATTTAATCTCGGCAGGTGTGGACTTACCTGTGGCAGAGATGTCTCTGCGCTATCATCGTTCAGCGCGAATGGGTGATGATGTGCTAATCATGACAAAGCTTGTGCCAGATAAAGTACGTCTGAACTGGGAATATCAAATTCGTACCGAAACAGACTTATGCGTAACAGCAGTGGTTACGCTTGTAGCTGTAGATTTTGAAAAGCGTAAGTTATTGCGATCGCTACCCAGCTCGTTAGAAGGGGCGATCGCTAAGCTCACAGGAATTTAAGTTTTGAACCTTGCTTTCGTGAGGTTTAAGAAAATATCAACTGAGGAACTCAATCAAATCATGGCAAACTGGCAAGTAATTGTAGGCGGCGTGACCGCAGCAAAGGGCTACAAAGCAACAGGAATCACCGCAGGACTAAAACCATCAGGTGCTCCTGATCTAACTTTGATCGCATCGGATATACCTGCGATCGCCGCAGGGGTATTTACCAAGTCTTGCGTCAGAGCCGCCTGTGTAGACTTCAACCGTGAAGTATTGGCAAAGGGTGGCAAGGTCAGCGCTATTCTCTGCAATGCGGGTCAAGCCAATGCTAGTACAGGTGCAGAAGGTTGGCAAAATGCTGTGGAATGCGCCGAACTAGTCCAAAAAGTCTTAAATACCAAAGATGGCGTTTTGGTAGCATCGACAGGCGTAATTGGTAAACAATTGCTAATGGACAAAATGCGTGCAGGTATTGCCAAAATTGCCCCGCTGATTTCGCCCGATGGTGGAGAAGATGCTTCGCGATCGATTATGACCACGGACACTGTGCCGAAAAGTATTGCCTTAGAAACAGTGATCGACGGTAAGCCAGTACGTATTGGCGGCATTTGCAAAGGTTCAGGCATGATTCATCCCAACATGGCGACAATGCTTGGGTTTGTTACCTGCGATGCCGATGTCGAGCCAAAACTTTGGCAAACAATGTTATCAAGTTCAATTGATGCCAGCTTCAATCAAGTTACGGTCGATGGTGATACTAGTACTAATGACATGGTGTTAGCACTATGCAATGGTCAGTCGGGTGTATCTATTAACGATCAAGATTCTCCTGCGGCTCAGCAATTACAGGCGATGTTGCAAGAGGTTTGTATGAGCTTAGCTAAAGCGATCGCTCGTGATGGTGAAGGTGCAACTTGCATGATCGAGGTAAATGTTACGGGCGCATCCAGCACTGAGGCGGCTCGTCAAATTGCTAAAACGATTGTTGGTTCATCCCTTGTCAAATCAGCAGTCTTTGGCAACGATCCCAACTGGGGCAGAATCGCGGCAGCCGCAGGGCGATCGGGTGTTGATTTCAATCAAGATATTTTGAATATTCAACTAGGCGAATTCATAATGATGAAAGACGGTACACCTCAAGAATACGATCGCAACTTGGCTAGTAACTACCTCAAAAACGACACCGTAATCATCAATGTCGGCGTTGGTGATGGAAATGGAGAGGGAACAGCATGGGGCTGTGACCTGAGTTACGATTACGTCAAAATTAACGCTGAGTACACCACATAAAAAAGAAAGGATGTGCAAAGCGCATCCTTTCTTTTTTATGTCTTACCAACGGTTCATCACCAGCTATAAAACTGGGAGAGGGGCTGCCGAAGGACTCTAGTATGATTATGATAGCATTTTTTCTCTAAATGAACCAGAATTTCTTTGCATCACTACGGACATCAATTTCACATCAACGTCTTGATGCATATAAAATATTATCTACAGATACTGAAATCGATTTGGTTGAAAGATATTTTTGGAATATAGCTCTTTGTGAGTCTCTATACCCTGTATTACAAAATATAGAAATTGCATTACGGAACAGTATTTATAATGCTGCAACAATCTCATTCAAAGACCCTAACTGGTTTGATAATGTCAGAATTCTTGAAGAACAACAGATATTAAGTGTAAAGGCTGCAAAGACCAAGATACAAAAGGATCGTAAATCGCTTACTGTAGGACGAACAATTAGTGAGCTTTCTTTTGGCTTTTGGACAAGTTTGTTTGACAAAAAATATGACTCAACTTTTTGGAAGCGTAGAGATTTAATTAGAGCAGCATTTCCCAATATGCCAAATCCTATAAGGACTAGGCATATTCTCGCAAAGCGTTTTAATGAGATACGTAGACTTAGAAATCGAGTGTTTCACCACGAATCTATATGGAATATTAGCAATTTGACTCAGCAACACGAAAATATAGTAGAAGCTCTTGATTGGCTCAATCCTGACGTAAAAGTTATGAATCAAATGATATGTGATCGCTTTCCCACCATCTACCAACAAGGCAGCAGACCTTATCGAGAAAAGCTCTTAAATTTAGCCTCTAATTTAAGTTAGCCTAAGTGTAGGATGCTCTATATACAAGCAAGTTGGTATGAATTAATCTACTATTAGCTATTTTTGCAATCTAGTTTTTAACAATTGGGTGAGGACAATATGCAGGTAGATAAGCAGACACAAATGCCTATAGAGATTAGTGATGATGGATCTGAAGGCATACAAAATATCTCTTCTAAAGGGAATAAAACTAGCAATATGAAAAACGTCCTAGAGCCAAAGCGATCAAATAAGTTTTTAATCCCTGCGATCGCATTAGCTGTTGCTGCATTAGGGGTAAGTACTTGGGTCGTAATGTCACGTAGCAGCCCACCACAGACAGCACCAACCTCGGCAACAAGCACTAAAGAACAAACAAGAGCAATTAGCGCTTTAGGTCGATTAGAACCACAGGGAGAAGTTGTCAAAGTTGCCTCACCATCGACACTAGGATCTTCTCGGATTATTAAATTGATGGTTAAAGAAGGTGATCTAGTCAAACAGGGACAGGTGATCGCCATTCTCGATAGTTATGATCGTTCGGTGGCGACATTGCGGCAAGCTCAGGGTCAAGCACAAGAGAGCGATCGCAATCTTGCTAAAGTACGAGCAGGTGCAAAAAACGGTGAGATTGTCGCGCAACAAGGGAACGTTCTCGCCGCGGCTTCTAACATTAAATCTACTGAAGCCAATACGGCGAGGATTCAGGCTGAATTAGAAATTGCGATTAGAGATTACAATCGTTTTCTGCAAGTTTATAAAGAAGGAGCTATATCTCAAACAGTTCTGGATACATACCGCCTTAGAGTAGAAACCTTAAGAGGGCAATTTGTGCAAGCGCAACAACAAACTCAGCAAGCCAAATTTCAATTAAGCCAGTCTGAGGGTACTCTGAGCAGTGTTAGTGAAGTACGTCCGACTGATGTTCAATTTGCAGAAGCTCAATTGCAAACTGCGATTCTCAATATCGAAAAAGCACAAGTTGACCTTGATCTCTCTCAAGTTCGCGCTCCCATCAATGGACAAGTGATCAAAATCAATACTAAAGTTGGTGAAGTTGTCAGCCAAACTAATGGAGTTATCGATCTGGGCAATACTAGTCAAATGTATGTTGTTGCGGAAATCTATGAAACTGATATCGGCAAAATTAAAGTCGGTCAAACTGCCACAATCGTTAGCGAAGCTTTTCAAGGGGAAATAGCTGGTAAAGTTGATAGTCTAGGTTTGCGGATTGCCAAAAATGATGTGTTAGGAACTGATCCTGCTGCCAAAACTGATGTACGAATTATTGAAGTCAAAATCAAACTTGATGACAGTAAAAAAGTTTCAGGACTTACCAATCTACAAGTCAGAGTTAAGGTTGAGATTTAATATATGATTTTTGCCGTACCTCTAGCTTGGCTTCAACTTACTTACGAAAAAAGTCGCCTCTTAGTAGCGATCGCAGGGATTACTTTTGCAGTTGTCTTAATGTTCTTGCAACTTGGCTTTCGCGATGCCCTCTTTAACAGTTCAATTCGACTCCAAAGCAATCTAGTTGGTGATTTAGTAGTTATTAGCCCTCAATCAACTAACCTTGTGGGAATGCGTAATTTCTCACAGCGTCGCCTTTATCAAGCACTGGGCATGAAAGAAGTTGTGTCAGTCAATCCAATTTATATAGGAACTGGAGCTTGGAAAATAAAAGAAGATCCTGCGGGACAAACTCGCAATATTTTGGTGCTAGGTGCAAATCCTGATGCAAAAGTCTTCAAAATGCCTGGTGCAGAGTTAAATATTGATCGAGTCAAAACCCAAGATGTAGTTTTATTTGATCGTACTTCTCGTCCTGAGTTTGGTCCAGTTGTTGGAGAATGTGGAACTCTAGCTCTAAAAACCAAATTTAGTGACGATGCTTTTGCCTGCAACAACTTAGTCACGCGCGAAGTAGCTAATCGCAAAATCACAGTTGGTGGCTTATTTGAGCTAGGTGCCTCGTTTGCCGCAGATGGCACGATGATTACTAGCGACATTAACTTCTTAAGGATTTTTGATAATCGTCGTTCGGGCTTAGTTAACGTTGGCTTAATTAATTTGCGCCCTGACGCATCTCCCTATGAAGTGATGCGAAATTTTATTCTCGGTCGACCCAGTGATAACGTCGTTTTGCCTCGCGAAAAATTGTCGCCTGATGGTAAAAGGGTTCGAGCGCTATATCAAGAAGTGATTAGTGCAGATGGAAAAGTTAGTCGTGAGGAGAATAAAGACAAAGTGATTGTGTCCAAGTCTGATTTGACAGTTGAAGACCTTAAAAAAACCGAAGATGCAGCGATCGATGACACTCGTATTTTGACAATGCAAGGCTATATCAACTTTGAAAAAGGATATTGGCAAAAAAGTACGGCGATCGGCTTTATCTTTAGTCTTGGTACGGTCATGGGTTTTATCGTAGGCATAGTAATTGTTTATCAAATTCTTTACACTGATGTTTCCGACCATCTTGCCGAATATGCCACTCTCAAAGCGATGGGTTATGGAAACTTTTACTTAGCCCAAGTTGTCATTCAGGAAGCATTTGTTTTATCGATTCTAGGTTTTATTCCAGGTTTAGGAATTTCTTTTTTTCTATACAATCTCACCAAAAATGCAACCTTACTTCCACTGTATATTTGGGATAAAGCAATTCCTGTCATGATCTTGACAATTGTGATGTGTGTAATTTCAGGAGCGATATCGTTAAGAAAAGTTCAATCTGCTGATCCTGCGGAAATCTTTGGATAAAGCTTTTTACTTTTTCTGCAAAATATCTGATTTTCAGATTTCTAGCTATTTTTAATTGCTATCAAAAAAGGCATAGTGTTTATACTAGTGTTTAAGAATTTCGCTTGTGAAATATTGCTATGGCTGAATTAGTACTCGATATCAAAACATGGGGCAATAATCTAGGAAAATTGAATAATGATTTATTGGTTCAAGTGTGCGATCGCCTTAATCAAAATTATTCAGTTGTAGATCAGCAATAAAAAAGACGGCA
>JAYVVP010000028.1:0-6472 GCA_043786935.1 Pseudanabaena sp.
CACAACCAATACGCCAGTGCCAGCAACTGTAGCAACTAGCCAAAGTGGAATACGTCCATTTTGAAGCATAAATTTAGACCTCCCGAGAAAATGATTTTATGAAATTAATAAAAGATATTTTGAGACTAGAAAGAACGGAGTAAAGAACTGCCCTTTCTAATTTCTAGATTACTAGTTGAATAAATAGCTAGAAAATAGCAACACAGTTACGAAAATCAGCAATAGTCCCAAGAAGAGAGAAGTACGATTCAACTCTACAGGTTGGCTGTTAGGATTTTTAGGAGCCATGAGTAAATAGTTTTATTTCAGTGGGTTTGTTTTTTGATGAGTCTGCAATGAATCTGCAATAAAAAAGATTAGCGGCTAATGAACTGCATTGCTGCGATCGCGCCGATGAAAAATACGGTAGGAACGCCTAGTCCGTGAACTGCTAACCAACGGAATGTAAATACGGGGTATTGAATAGGTTGGTTGGAGTTGTTGCTTGTCATAGTAATTAAGTAATAAATGCGTTGATTTAGGGCGGTGATTTTATAGCTTGAGAATTAACAAACTGTTGAGCAAGTCATTACTTACCCAATGATGGGATATCTTTCGCAGCATTGTAGCGATCAGTTACAACAGGTGCAGTTTGACGATCTTCAGTGTAATAACCGTCAGGGCGTGGTGTGCCGAACACGTCATAAGCTAAGCCTGTGCTCACAAATAGCCAACCTGCCAAAAATAGTGCAGGAATTGTGAGGCTATGAATTAGCCAATAACGAACGCTCGTAATAATGTCGGTAAATGGACGCTCTCCAGTAGTACCTGCCATAACAGTCCTCCAATATATATAATTTCTAAAATCTTTATTTTAAATAATAATTTACTATTGTACCAACTTGCTACAGCAAACATAAAACCCAGACAGTAGTTGCTAGCCCGAAGTGTTCTCAACTGCTTAAAAGCAACTTTTTTATGAAAATCCGCAAAATCAGTAATAATGAGCGCCTTGAAATTTTAAAGGGAGATTTATACGCCTATTCTCGATGGACTAATCAAGATCTGCCTCGTGCTCACCTTACGGCAATTAATCCTGAGGAAATATTAGCCGCTGAAATAGATGGCAAAATTGTAGCGGCTTTGCAATGTTTTAACTTTCAACAGTCAGTGCGCGGCAGTCTTAAACCGATGGGCGGGATCGGCGGCGTGTGGACATATCCTGAATATCGCAATCAGGGCTGTGTAAAAGCTTTGATGAAGAGTGCATTTTTGGAAATGAGGATGCAGGGGATTTGTGTAAGTATGCTCACGCCTTTTAAAGAAAGTTTTTATAGCGCTTTGGGCTATGTGATTGCCAACTCTACGCACAAAGTAAATATCCCGATCGCATCTTTATCAAATTATTTAAAATCAAACTATTTAAAATTACCAAATCAAGCTAACTTGCCCTGCGATCGCTTTGACGCAACCCAATCAAAAGATATTTTAGCGAATTTTTTATACGAAAACTTGCGATCGCAGACATTGCTACCGCATAGCCACGGGCTGGCGATCACTAATTTTTCCTATGAGCAATGGTGGCATCTACACCGACAAAAGCTCTGTGTAGTAGTGAAACGCGATCGCCAACCTGTTGCCATAGCAATCTATGACATTGATAGCAGTGGTAATTTGCCAATGAGCGATCGCAAAATTGAAATTTCATCACTATTTTGGACAGATATTGAGTCACGCGATCGCCTATTTCAGTTTTTTGCAAGTCACCGCGATCAAATTCATAGTCTAAAAATGCCACTCCCACTTGGCACGAATGTACATCAATGGTTCCACGATGCAGGAAAGTTGCAATCCTCAATGACTGAGCCTTGGATGGTCAGAGTGATTGATATTGTGGAAGTTTTAAACGGCTTGCCAATTGAGTGTGAGCCATTTACCTTCATGCTCAGCGATCCTCACTGCATTTGGAATGAAGGTGTTTTTGGGGTGAGTAGTAATAATCGCGGTCAGATTATTGTAAAACGCTATGGCAACGGTGATTTTCAAGATCTGGCAATCGACTTTCGCGCCACAATTGAAGGTATGTCAGCTTTGATATATGGCACACATGCGATCGCTGAAATTGTCCAAAAGCAATGGATTAGTGAAATCAATCCAGCTACTCACGAACTATTAGAAAAATGGTTTACGCCATGCGTGATTTATAATCCTTTTAATTTCTAACTTTTAATTTCTAAGTCTTAATAAATTAATTTTAAAGACTGCTCAAAGTAAATTTCTTAAAAATCAATCTGGATTTAGGCAAGCGCGGAGCGCTATAAAAATATTTACATGAAAGAAAAACTCACTCGTAGTCAAGAGCGAGTACTACATCTTCTCCAACATTCTGATCGCGCTATATCAGCGCAGGATATCTATGCGGAGTTACGCAACAATGAAAAAAGTATCGGTCTAGCCACAGTCTATCGATCTCTAGATGCACTCAAGTTACAAGGCTTAATCAAAGCGTTGACCTTGCCCAACGGTGAAACCGTCTACAGTGTCATGCCTACTGATAAGCACCATCTCAATTGCCTCAACTGTGGCAAATCTTTACCGATTGACTCCTGCCCCATCCATGATCTTGGTAGTCAACTTGCCAAAACTCACAGCTTTCAGATTTACTATCACACGCTCGAATTTTTTGGACTATGCAGTCAATGTCAACAGGAGTCATAAGCCAGAATGTTATTAATAATGTTGAATCTTCAACGTACCTCACGACAACAAATAAAAAGGGACGCAATGCGTCCCTTTTTATTTGTTAATTAAAAGTCTTATTTATTAATTAAAAGCAAGTAATCCAAAGTATAAAAATATGCCTACTATAGGTACGAAAATTAATAAACCATAGAGTGAGGATTTACCAAGTTTGGCTGGCATAGCAAATAGGATAATCAAGCCAATGACAATATTAACGAGAGGAATAAAAAGTAAGATTAACCACCAACCTGGTTTTCCTGCGGCGCGAACCATTACCCAAGTTTGGGCGATCGGAACCCATGCAAGCCAACTATTCGGAATGCTGAGTTTGTCAGCAATTTTCATGAGACAGAAACTAGTAAAGAGATAGGCAATAATCCCAAAAATTCCTGAAAAAAGAAGGATTTGGTTCACAAGAGCTTTTTGCTCTTCAGTTAGTGATTCGTAGGTTTTGGTACTAGGAGTAGAGGAGTCTAGAGTAGTGTCTTGAGCGATGAGGCGATCGCTATTTTGCTTAATTACTGAAGATGATGTGAGCGCATTAGATGTTGAACTAGAAGCGGATACACTAGGCTCGGCAATAAAATGTTGTAGACTTACAACAGCGCATAAAGTAATAAAAAACAGAGAAAATCTACGCCAAGTTGCACCTAGATGCGTAAAGCTTAAATATTTAAAAAAATTCACTATGTATTCCCCAAAAAAGTTATAGATATGGCAAAAACATTGCATTTTGTACAATAACGTTAAATCTGTAGGAATGTATATAGCGCTTTCAAAAATAGTAGTTGCCTAATTCAACTTACCGATGTAATCGCGGATTACAGGCGTAAAAATCTTAACTACCTGTTGATAGACTTCTCTTTTAAACCTAACAATCGAATCGAGAGTCTGCTCGATCGCCATAAATTGCACGACCCGAAACTCGCGATTATGAATATCTAACTGACAATCAGACGCAGGATGATTCCAATAAAAAGCATACCAACGCTGTCTTTGTCCACAATAATTTGCCCATTTACCAGTTAGCTTGAGTGAAGACGGAAAGTCGTAGTACAACCAATCAGGGTGAACATAGGCTATTTCGACATTATTAATTCCTACTTCTTCGTAAAGCTCTCGCAAGGCGGCTGTTTCTGGATCTTCCCCGTCATCAATGCCGCCTTGAGGAAATTGCCATGAGTCAGGCACACCAAGACGTTCGCCGACTAGCACTTCTCCTTTTCGGTTAAAAACGATTAGCCCCACATTTGGACGATAAGATTTTTCAGGTTTCATACTTTTAATTTGATAAAGCAAAAGCATAGCACCGCCGCTAGTCATCGGTTAGAACGCAAGACGACATCTGTCGTAACCGTAATCGCTCGCGATAGAGATAGCTATAAGGCTTGCCGCATGATTTCAATAGGGACAGGCTGCTCTAGCCACCACTCCAGCCCAATCGCCCCTTGATTGATTAACATTTCTAGCCCATCGATCGCTTTGAGTCCACGGGCGGCGGCAATTTGCAAAAATTTAGTTGGACGCGGCGTATAAATTAGGTCATAGGCGATCGCATGGCTAGGTAATAGCTCCATCTCTACCTCAGAGATCGGCGTATTCGGATCATTAGACATACCAATGGGCGTTGCATTGATGATAATTCCTGCCACTTCTAGCAATTGGGGTATTGATGCCCAAGGATGAACTCGCAAATTGTAATCTTGGAGTTGGTTAGTCATGACCCCATGAAATTTCTTCATTTTTTTTGGATCACGTCCCACAACATGAATAACTGGACAGCCTAATTTTAAACAAGCTGCAACTACGGCTTTAGCCGCACCACCACTGCCAAGGATAACGGCTGGTCGCTGTGTCCAATCATCGTAGTTTAATTGTTTAAGAGGCTCTAAAAAACCAGCTACATCTGTATTTGTGCCGACCCAGCGATCGCCAATACGCTTAACTGTATTCACTGCGCCGACAGACTTGGCGATCGGTAGGACTTCATCAAGTAATGGGATCACTTCGACTTTATGAGGGATCGTCAAGTTAAAGCCTTGCACTGATTGAATCGCCTTCAGCCCTGCGATCGCCGCTGGTAAATCGTTTACGGCGATCGGAAGCGGCACATATATATAGTCAAGACCCATCGCCGCGATCGCGGCATTATGCATGATCGGTGAAAGGCTATGACTGACAGGAAAACCTATCACTCCTAAAATTTTGGTTGTCCCTAAGACGCTCCCACTCATAGTCGATTACCTAAAGTCGTTAGAGAACTATGACATAAATGCTTTGCCTAAAACTTAGAAAGTAGCAAGAATGGCAGTGCGACTCCCTCTACTTTCTAAGTTTTTACTTTATGATTTAAATATATTTTTTTGTAGTATAGGGAAGATTTGCGTGACTGTTGCTGTTTCTGTTGCTTTGCCTGATGTTCAGCATCCGACTGATTCAGGAATTTATATTACGATTCACGGTCACTTTTATCAGCCTCCCCGTGAGAATCCTTATATTAATGAGATTGAGCGGCAAGAAAGTGCGGCTCCTTTTCATGACTGGAATGCGCGGATTCACCATGAATGTTATCGCCCCAATGCATTTTCGCGGATCGAGCGTCGTGATGGCAAAATCGTCAAAATCGTTAATAACTATGAGTACATGAGTTTCAACATGGGGCCAACGCTGCTCTCATGGATGGAATTTCACGATCGCGATACTTATCAAGCAATTTTAGATGCAGATAAACGCAGTGCCGATCGCCTAAATGGTCATGGCAACGCGATCGCGCAGGTCTATAACCACATCATGATGCCTTTGGCAAATTGGCGCGATAAGTTAACGCAGATTCGGTGGGGTAAGGCAGATTTTCAGTCAAGATTTGGGCGCGAACCTGATGGGATGTGGTTGGCGGAGACTGGTGTTGATTATGAAACCCTTGAGGCTTTGTTTTTAGAAGGGATTAAGTTTATTATTCTTGCCCCATCACAGGCACAACGCTGTCGTCCTATGCCTACTAATGAGCATCCTAATCCTGCTTGGCAAGAGGTAGGAAGTGCACAGATCGATCCTAACCGTCCTTATCGTTGTTATTTACGTCGCCACAGAAATACTAGCAGTAATGTATCGGAGCTTGGTCAGTTCCATTTGCCTGCGGATAATGATGCTTATATTGATGTGTTTTTCTATGATGGCCCCATTTCTCGCGATATGGGATTTGGCGATCTTTTAGGCAATTCTCATAATTTTGCCAAGCGAATTAATCAAGCAGTGCGAGACGATCACCGTCAAAGTCAACTAGTATCAGTAGCGACCGATGGAGAAACGTTTGGACATCACAAGCACTTTACAGAAAAGACCCTTTCTTATGCTTTTGTCGAAGAATTTCCAAAACACGGCTGGACTGTAACCAATTATGCTCATTATTTGAGTCTATTCCCACCCACATACGAAGCAGAACTCAAATCAGCAACAGCGTGGAGTTGTGCTCATGGCGTTGACCGCTGGCAAGGCGGCTGTGAATGTGGCGGCGAAGGTTCTGATTATCAATTATTATGGCGGCGACCATTGCGCGACAGTCTCAACTGGTTGCGCGATCACCTTGCCACTGTATTTGTAGATATTGGGCGCAAATATTTTAATGACCCGTGGGAAGCTCGCGATCGCTATATCGACGTGTTGCAATATTCTCTAAGTGAAGGGATTGCCGAACATTCTCCAGTTTTAGAGCGATTTTTTGAGCAACAATGTGGCTCTAAAGTGTCAACCT
>JAYVVP010000029.1:0-6462 GCA_043786935.1 Pseudanabaena sp.
AAAGAAACTATTACTAGCAAAGCTACACGCGCAGAATTCACAATAAATGCGATCGCGATCGCAGAAGGAAATAAAATCCCCATATGAAACCGCGATACAGGGAAAACCAATACAAACATGAGGGTAATGCGAAGAAGCATTAAAATCGGCGGCAGTCCTGCACAACCTCTCGCAACTAATACCGCACCATATTGACTGAAAATTTCGATTCCCTGTTGAGCTACTTTTACTCCTCCGTACCACAATACTGAATTTGCGAACTGAGCAGTAAAGACATTCACGGGAATTATTTTTTCGATCGCGGCAAATAAGAAAGTAATCGGTAAGCCTAGTGTAGCCGCAAGCATAATTGGTTGCCAATATTGCCTTAACCCTTTCCAGCCTGAAGAAATTAATGCAACTCCGATAGTTGCCATGATCGGTGTCAAGATAAACAAAATATCTGTAATTCGGCGGGTTAATAGACTTTTAATTAGTACCCAAATAATCAGTAAAGAACCAACTGCGATCGCTGATGGTGTACTTTCAAATTTTAAATTTGGGCGATTGCGAATAACCAATAAGATCGCAACTGTCCAAGTCAATATCTGGATCGCCGTTTCGTCAATATTTTCTGCTAATCGTCCCACAAGAGTGAGATTAATGGCTATCAAGCTTACCCACGTTGCTAATAACCAAAACTCTAATTTACTAGATGCTTTTTGTAAGTCACTTTGTAAATGGGTGAAGTCACCGCGCCAAATATTTTCGAGCATAGCAAGTTAAAAGTGATTATTAATATCAATATCAAAATAAAGACGACGCTTTGCGCCGCCTTTATCTTGATATTTAAAAAATATAGAGCAATAAAAATAAAACGATCCAGACAATATCAACAAAGTGCCAATATACCGACGCGGCTTCTATACCAAAGTGACTGCTGTTGCTGTAGTGTCCTGCTTTTAGCGATCGCACCAACACAGTGGCTATTAATGATAAGCCGATAATAACGTGCAATCCATGAAAGCCTGTTAACACATAAAAAGTGCTAGCGAACAAGTTAGTCGTTAGCCCAAACTCTAGATGCTGGTATTCATAGATTTGTCCAGCAATGAATATCGCACCCATTATAAAGGTAGCGAGAAACCATAACTGAGCAGCTTTTACCTTGTTTTCTTTAATCGCATGATCAGCTTGATGAATAACAAAACTACTAGATACCAGAATAATCGTGTTAATCCCTGGTAATAAGAGTTCGAGTTCGGGCGTACCTTCGGGCGGCCAAGATGTGGCAACTGAGCGAAAAGTTAAATAAGCGGCAAACAATCCGAAAAATAGCATTCCTTCCGAAACGAGGAAGACAATTAATCCAAAAACTCTTAAATCTGGATGTTCAGCATGCCCTGCTTCGGCAGCATGATCCTGAATGACTATATCTGGAGTTGTTGTAGCTGGAGTGAGCGATCCTTGCATAGGTCAATGTTTGGATAAATGAACTAGATATTAACTTTACTGACTACCTGATCAATACTTAAAAAGAATATTTGCAAAAAACTTAGTTTCTGTAAATATTCTTTTTAGTATTCTTTAAATAATATTTTTAAGTTACAGGTTGTGATGCGGCTTGTTTGCGAGCCTCTTTGTATTCCTCGCCGTAGTCATAAGGACCTGTGGCTAAAACAGGATCGCCTACCCAGTTATGAGGAATTGGTGGTGAAGAAGTTGTCCATTCTAGAGTCAAGGCATCCCAAGGATTATCAGGTGCTTGTTCGCCTTTAAACCAGCTATAAACGGCATTAATCACAAAAGGAACTGTAGAAATCGCCAGAATGAATGCACCAATAGTACAAATCACATTAATGGGAGCAAATTGGGGATCATACTGAGCAACGCGACGCGGCATACCTTGCAAACCAAGAATATGCATTGGAGCAAATGTTAGGTGCATTCCAATGAACGTCAGTACAAAATGCACTTTGCCCCAAAATTCGTTCAACATTCTGCCAGTCATCTTGGGGAACCAATGATACAGTCCCGCATAAATTCCAAATACACTGCCGCCAAATAGGACGTAATGGAAGTGGGCAACGACGAAGTAAGTATCGTGTACATGAATGTCAATTGGAGCTGAGCCGAGCATTACGCCGCTCAAACCACCAATTAAAAATGTGGAAATAAAGCCCATCGCAAATAGCAAAGGACTTTCTAAGCGTAACTTGCCACCCCAAAGCGTGGCTACCCAACTAAATACTTTAATGCCTGTTGGAACCGCAACCAATAAAGTCGCCACCATGAAGAATATGCGTAACCAATCAGGTGTACCACTCGTAAACATATGGTGCGCCCATACAAACAAGCCCAATGCACAGATCATCATGCTGGAATAGGCGATCGCTTTATATCCAAAAATCGGCTTACGGCTATGGGGAGGTAGAACTTCAGAAATGATCCCAAATACGGGCAGAACCATTACGTATACGGCGGGATGTGAATAAAACCAGAATAAGTGTTGATAGACAACTGGATCGCCGCCGCCCGTGGGATTAAAAAAGTTTGTACCAATTAATAGGTCAAAACCTAGTAATACCATCGCTCCTGCTAAAACAGGAGTTGCCAAAATTACGAGAACTGAGGTTGCCATCATTGCCCAGCAAAATAGGGGCATACTGAACAAATCCATGCCTGGCATCCGCATCGACCAGATCGTAACCAAAAAATTCACACCTGCCAAAATCGATGAGGTTCCCACTAACAGAATACTGAGAATCCAAACTGCTTGACCGAGATGTTCGTTGGTTAAAATGCTCAACGGCGGATAGGCTGTCCAACCTGTAGAAGCGGGGCCAAAGAAAAAGCTGCTCATTAGCAACAATCCCGCAGGAATCGTTAACCAAAAGGCGATCGCATTTAAACGCGGAAAAGCCATGTCACGCGCCCCGATCATTAGAGGGACTAAGTAGTTACCAAAACCACCTGTCACCGCAGGCACGATCCACAAAAAGATCATTATCGTGCCATGCATCGTGAACACGCTGTTATAAAAAGCGGGATCAATTAAATCAGAGTCAGGGGTTGCCAGTTCAACACGGATAATCGAAGCAAGTACTCCTCCGATTATGTAAAAGATAAATGATGTAACGAGATACTGAATCCCGATAATCTTGTGATCGACGCTAAAAGTGAAGAACTCCCACCACAGGGTTTTTTGGGGTTCTGCGATCGCGCCCGAACTTTGAGTTGGTGTGAGCGTTTGGGTCATAAGAGATTGTTTATTAGATAATTGCTGTTTTGTTAATGACTCATGTCCATCATGTGATGATCATCACCAATCTGAGACAATTTACCAGCAAGGTATTCTTGCTCAGACATTTGTGAAGTTGAGCGAGATGCGACGATCGCTTCAGGATCGTTACTTGCCACTTCTTGCTGCTCTGTTAGCCATTTTGAATAGTCTTCAGGTGTATCAATTACCATCGTGGTTCGCATTCCACCATGATAAGCCCCACATAATTCGGCACAAACTACAGGATATTCACCTACAACGCGAGGGGTAAATTCGAGGTAGGTGGAACGACCAGGAATTACATCTTGTTTGATGCGTAATTGAGGAACCCAGAATGCATGAAGAACATCTACAGCGGTCATGCTCAAGCGGACTTTTTTGCCAACAGGAACATGGAGTTCAGCCGTCGCAATCTCGTTAGGATAGTTAAAAATCCAAGCAAACTGCATAGCGCTGACATCAATATTGACTACATCACCCGTCCCCGAAGGAAGTGTATTTGCCATCAGTACTCCGTCACTATTTGCTGAGGCGAGAGTTGCTTTTGCTATAGGCATTCCGCCTTCCTTATTTCCCGTTTTATTGACAGCTTGGGCAACAGTTTGATGCATTCCGCCGTGAGCCATACCACTCATGTCTTGCGTACCTTGCATAGCCGTGTAGACATCAAAGCTATAGATCGCTACCCACATCACAATTACAGTGGGGATCGCCGTCCACACGATTTCAAGTTTGAGATTTTCATGGATAGCGGGACCGTCAGTGTCGTCACCGTCGCGACGACGAAACTTAACGATTGAATATATTAAGACTCCCTCAACAACGAGGAAAAATCCAAAAGCGATCGCCAAGATTGTATTAAATAGACCGTCATACAAAAGAGCTTCGTCACCTGCGGCAACGGGTAACAACTGATTGTTGCGACCGTACCAAATACTAGCGGCAACAACTAAACCGATAATAACGATAATTGAAATTAAATTATTCTTTTTCATGATTAGGTTTCCCTATCGCAATGCTCTTGTAAAGTGGTTTTTAAAGTGGGTTTGAGACTATTTATGGGAGCTTATTAACATCTCATTCTTTAAAATTAGGAAAAATTGCTATATCTATTCTATATCGCATCTAATTTTAAAAAATAGATCAGGTGTAGTTGTTTCTAATCTCTTAGCAATTTCTTCGGGATCATCTCAAAAATCACTAGTTACGCCATTTAATTCAGATGGTTAGTGATGCGTGACTTAAGCAGATTACTAACAACCTAATCTATTTAGCGATACTGGGGAGTGTTATATTTGACCAGAAATGCTTAATGTCATCATATCCATATGGGCTATGAGCCGCTACATCATAAATATCGCCCCCAAATATTTGCTGACCTCGTTGGGCAAGAGGCGATCGCGCATACTCTCTCAAATGCACTAAACACGAAGCGGATCGCACCTGCATATCTATTTACTGGGGCAAGAGGCACTGGCAAAACATCGAGCGCTAGGATCATGGCAAAGTCGCTCAATTGCCT
This sequence comes from Pseudanabaena sp., assembly GCA_043786935.1. GTDB lineage: Bacteria > Cyanobacteriota > Cyanobacteriia > Pseudanabaenales > Pseudanabaenaceae > Pseudanabaena. The sequence goes on from JAYVVP010000029.1 coordinate 4,785, forward strand.
AAGCTCTGACAATCCAACTCCTCATCCTTGTGGCAAGTGTGAGCTATGCCTCAGCATCGCCAATGGTAATGCGCTAGACATCACTGAAATCGATGCGGCAAGTAATACAGGCGTTGATAATATTCGCGAATTGATCGAACGCGCTCAATTTGCACCTGTAAAAGCTCGTTTCAAGGTTTACATTATTGATGAATGTTTGACTGGCGATACGCTTGTACAAACTGACACAGGTTTAATGCATCTTGCCGATCAAGGCTTATTAGGTAAGCAAGTTTTAAGTTATAACGAAAAATCTGCTAAATGGGAATATAAAAAAGTATTGCGATGGTTAGATCGTGGTGTGAAACCAACATTGATTATTAAAACTAATCAACGATCAATCCAATGTACAAGTAATCATTTAATTAGAACAGAATCAGGATGGACACAAGCAAGCAATATCAAAACGGGGATGAGTATATTGTCTCCTGTGCTTGTGGAGAATTGGCATACAAGTTTGGAGAGGGTAGAATCTGTAAAAGTCGTTGGTGATGAGTCAGTTTATGACATTGAAGTAGAAGGTAACCATAACTTTGTCGCTAATGGTCTGTTAGTTCATAACTGTCATATGTTGAGTACCGCTGCCTTTAATGCGTTACTCAAGACTTTAGAAGAGCCGCCCGATCGCGTTACTTTTATTCTTGCCACCACCGATCCGCAACGCGTGTTGCCAACGATTATTTCGCGTTGTCAGCGTTTTGACTTTCGCCGAATTCCACTTGATGCGATGGTGAAGCATTTGGGGAAGATTGCTGCGAATGAGAATATTAATATACATACTGAAGCAATTACCTTAGTTTCTCAAATTGCTCAAGGTGGGCTGCGTGATGCGGAATCTTTGCTTGATCAATTAAGTTTGTTGGATGGAGAGATTACGATTGAGGGGGTTTGGGAGTTGGTGGGTTCTGTTCCTGAGCAAGATTTGCTGTCATTGATTGAGGCGATCGCGGCTGATCATTCCACTCAGTTAATTGATTATGTTCGTAGAATTATGGATCGCGGGCGCGAGCCTTTGATTGTGTTGCAAAATTTGGCAAATGTGTATCGTGACTTATTAATTGCCAAAACGGCTAGCGATCGCAGCGACCTTGTAGCCATGACCAGTGCTGGCTGGGAAAGATTGATTCAACTAGCTCAAGGTTTACCAATTTCTAATATTTTGCTTGGTCAACAACATTTGCGATCAGCAGAATTACAAATTCGCAATACTACTCAGCCACGTCTTTGGCTAGAAGTTACGCTTATGGGTTTATTACCTTCAGCGATAAATGCGATCGCTCAAGCAAATTCTATATCTCAAGCTCCAAATCCATCTCAAGTGCAACCATTTATTCCATCTCGCACGAACACACTTGTAACCCCTCAACTGACTCCTCAAGCCCCTAAAAATAACCCTATCTCTCAAGTTTCATCACTATCGAAACAAGAGGCGATCCCATCTCTTCCAATTTCTGAATCTCGAATAGTACAAACAGCAGAACCATCAGCTAATTTTATCTCTTCTACTCAGATTGCGGAAACTCCAATTGCTTCCAAAGCCGATGATTTAGATAACTTTGCCTCAGTTGGTTACGACCTTGATCAGTTATGGCAAAGTGTATTGACAATGCTGCCATCACCAGCAAGAGCAATTTTTGTG
>JAYVVP010000030.1:0-17006 GCA_043786935.1 Pseudanabaena sp.
CCAGATGTAATACCAGCTGCTTTTTGAATGAGAACTGATGCTGGAGGTGTTTTTAGAACGAAAGTAAAACTTCGGTCTTCATATACAGATATTTCTACAGGAATAACCATACCTGCTTGATCAGCAGTACGGGCATTATATTCCTTACAAAACATCATGATGTTTACACCATGTTGACCGAGAGCGGGACCAACTGGTGGGGTTGGACTTGCTTTACCAGCATTGAGCGCTAGCTTGATAACTGCTGTAACTTTTTTAGCCATTTGCTTCTCTAGCCACTTTAAATAATAGCCATTAAAATTTTCCTAAAAGCATTGCAAACTTGCGTTCGCATGAATTAGTTTTACGTTAATTTTGCTTTTGTACCTGATTGAACTCTAGTTCAACAGGTGTATCTCTTCCAAAGATCGAAAGAAGGGCTTTCAGTTTATTGCGCTCTGGGCTAACTTCCACCACTTCACCTTCAAAGTCTTTGAAAGGTCCAGTAAGCACTTTGATTTTGTCGCCTTGAGCCATATCAATTTTGAGGACTGGCTCTTGCTCGACTACGACACGGAAGATTCTTTCGACTTCTTTTTCGGTCAAAGGACGGGGCTTAACGTGTCCGCGACCACGACCGTAGTGGCGTTTTTGTTCTGTGCCGACAAAGTTAATAACATGGGGCGTGCTTTTAACAGCAAGCCATGCATCATCATCAACTTCTAGCTGTCCAATTTCATTCCTAACAGTTCTGATCTGAATCAAAACATACCCAGGAAAGATTTTTTCCTCAGAAGCAAGCCTACTGCCATCCTTTCTAAGTTTGACTGTAGGTGTATGCGGAATTTCAATTTGCTTGATCCTATCTTCGACATCAAGGGTCTTGATGCGTTGCTCTAGGCTCGACTTGACCTTTTTTTCGCAACCTGAAGCAATTTGTACGGCATACCATTGGAATAGTTCGCCTGATTCTTCTTGATTGCTAGATAGATGGTCGATGTCTTCAGTAAACATTATTGAAACACCTGCAATGCGATCGCCTTAAACAATGCATCGATTAAATATACAAAGGTTGCAACCGCAACGATCATCAAGAGAACAGCTACAGATTCGCTAATAAGCTGTTGACGTGTTGGCCAAACAATCTTACCAAATTCGGCTTTAGATTCGACAAAAAGTTTAGTTACTCCACCATTCTCAGATGTTGCATCTGAGTTGGCTTTTGATACTTCTTTTGGTTGCTCTTTTAGTTCGTTTTTCGTCATAGCGGCAACTCTTGCGATCCCTTTGCAATCTTAATAAATGCGATATGTTTGAGTACAAGCTTAAGTCAAGCCTTGTAAAAAAATTGTGAAGCGCGCCCTGGAGGACTCGAACCTCCGACATCAGGTTTTGGAGACCTGCGTTCTACCAACTGAACTAAGGACGCACGATGTGAAAACGCTATTTTCAATACACAATCAAGTATATCTAGGGTATCAAAAAGAGTATTTGATACTTAGTATAGCTATAAATGACTTTACAATGGTCGATCAAATCGCTGTTTAAGACGAGTTGCTTTACCAACAAGGTCACGTAAGTAATAGAGCTTAGCTCGACGCACTTTGCCACGACGAATCACTTTGATGCTTTCAATTTGTGGAGAGTGCAGCAAGAAGGCTCGCTCAACTCCAATGCCTTGAAATACACGACGGACGGTAATAACGGTATTAACGCTAGAACCACGTCTCGCAATGATCACGCCTTCGTAAGGCTGAGTACGTTCTTTGCCGCCCTCTTTGATCCTAACTCCAACCTTGACAGTATCGCCTACATAAATTGTAGGTAGATCTGTTTTGATATATTCCGCTTCAATTGAGCGGATGATTTCAGAAGCGTTCATGAGGAATGCCAAAAAAGTCGCGATCATCTATGTTAGAGCATCAATGATCTAATGTCCATATGTTTGTCAAATTAATTTGATATATCGTTAAATAAAATGCTCTGCAAAGCGCTGTCTTTCACTTACGGGCATTTACGGGTTTTGCGTAAGCTGGAGCTTGGAGCAAGTGCACTAATGTTTTGTTCGGCTTTTCGAAGGTTAATGATCTCTGAAGCAGTTCCTTGAAGTGCGTGATCGCGATAAGGAATAGCAGCGCGAGTTTTGAGAAAGGCGGCTTCAGTTTCAGAGATTGGCGGTAAGGCGGTTGGAGGAAACGCAGCGATTGTACTGGGAGATTTACGTCCGATTGGCGCGATCGCGCCAATTTGTAATCCTGCGCTGAGCAGGGCGGCTCGGACGGCTGCCGATGAGGAGTAGGTGACAAGGTAACCATCTGATTTGAGACAGTTAGCTAAAAGCTGAATAAATTCGACAGTCCAAAGCTGGGGACAATGGGGAGGCGAAAAGGGATCGAGAAAGATGGCATCTGCCCATTTAGCTGGCACTTGGGTGATTGTTTGTCGGGCATCACCAATAAGTAGTTGCAGAGATAGTTTCTCAGTTTTTACAATTTGGTCTTTAGCGGCGGTTTGTAAGATTTGCGCGATCGCGGGTTGCCAAATATCTACTAATCCCGATGCGATCGCTTTGCGTGGGACTTCTAAATTATTCTCGAGAGCGATGATGTCGAGATTAGCAGTGCGATCGCTCAATTCTAAAACACAGGCGATCGCGGCGGCGGTATTGTAGCCTAAGCCATAGCAAACATCGAGAATGTTGAGTTGTGATTGAGTTCTAGCTTTTTCAGCAATTTTGGCAGGTATAACAAATTTAGCTTCGGCTTCATGTTTTGCGCCATGAGAGCTATGAAATGTTTCTTGAAAGGTTTCTGACCAAAAAGTAACAGAGCCATCTTCAGTTGGAAAAAGTGAAAGGGTATCCATAATCCTAAGAATACTCAATACGTGATTATCCCTTTAACTTCCCTCAAATTAAACTGCGATCACTAGACAAATTTTTATTTTATTGAATATCCTGACATATAAAAATTTATTTATATTCGCTTTCTTCTTCTAACGATTGAATTAAATCTTTTTCTGAGATTCTAATTGGCTTAATTGTTTCTCGCTTAGATGCTGAGTTTTTGTAGCGATGTATATCAATAGTTATTATATAAATAGTCTTATTATTGTATTGGATGAAAGGAATTGTAATAGTTTGTCCTGACAAAGACAATTCGAGATCACTTTCACAAGTTTTATAAACAACTAAATATCCAAAAGGTTGGTTGTAATCTTTTGTATACGTGTATATCTGACTTAATCCTTTAGCTAAATAATTTTTGTCTTTTGCCCCCTTAAAAATTTTTGCATCTGCCACAAAGCAATTTTTGCCTGACTGGGAATTGACCATGTCAGGTTCTCCTGAAGCTGAACTTGGTTCTATAGTAAATTCCACACCTTGATCAAAAAGGTATTCATATAAGTTTAGAGCAAGATTTTTTTCGCCTTTATTAGTATTATTCTCCCAAAGGTCATATAAATAGTCTCTATGGAACCATTCACTTCTATGTTTGTAGCGAAGAAAAATATTGAGAATTGTTGATGTGTCTGCTATTTGTTCTTCAATATATTTCGTAATTGGTTTAATACATTCTTCAATAAATATATCGATAGCTTCATTATCAGAATGTGGTTTATAACCTGACATTAATTCTCTATAAAATGGGGTGTTTCTTCTTTCCTCAATACATTTACCAATAATAAAAATTGATTGCACCACAAGTTCTTCATCGCTATTAGGATTGAGGCATTCTTGAATGTGAAGCTCAATATTTGCATTAAAAAATCTTTTGACTTCCTCTTGTGATTGAGGATAACTAAGCTTAATAGTCTCAATAACTTCTGCAAAAATTAGTTGTTCTTCAATGAATTTCCAGAAAATTTTTAGATTATTGTGGAAGCTATCTAAACTGGAGTTTTGGAGAGATTCAAATCGATTATGTAATTTTTTAATTAGATTATTCACAATATTTGTAACTCTGTAGGCTTCAGTTTTGCCCCGTTCTCTTAGATTAATTGAAGTGAAGCAAAACTGAAGTCAGTTTCTTTTTTAGAACAAATCTAGATCAGTTACAGCGCCTTTGCTGCTAGTCGAAACGAGCTTGGCATATTTTGCTAAAACACCTTTTGTGTAGCGAGGAGCGGGAGGCTTCCAATTCGCACGACGGCTAGCAATCTCCTTATCGCTGACATTGAGTTGAATCAAGCGTTGATGCGCGTCAATTGTGATCGAGTCACCTTCATTTACTAAAGCGATCGCACCGCCAACAAAAGCTTCAGGTGCAACATGACCGACCACCATGCCATATGTACCGCCCGAAAATCGTCCGTCGGTAATCAGAGCCACGGAGTCACCTAAACCAGCCCCAATAATTGCACTGGTTGGCGCTAACATTTCGCGCATTCCAGGTCCTCCCTTTGGTCCTTCGTAGCGGATTACTAAAACATCTCCTGCGTTGATCTTGTTAGCGAGAATGGCGGTAAGACAATCTTCTTCTGATTCAAAAACACGGGCGGGACCAGTGATAACTGGATTCTTGACACCAGAGATTTTGGCAACTGCACCTTCTTCAGCAAGGTTGCCTCTCAGAATAGAGAGATGTCCTTGCTTATACATGGGACGATCCCAAGGACGGATCACATCTTGATCAGCGTGAGGTTCGGCAGGAATATCTTTGAGAAGTTCTTCAACAGTTTGACCAGTGATCGTGATGCAGTCACCATGTAATAAGCCCTGAACTAAAAGCATCTTCATAACTTGAGGAATACCACCTGCTTTATGGAGGTCGGTAGCAACATACTTTCCTGACGGCTTAAGGTCACAGAGTACGGGAACACGCTCACGGATACGCTCGAAATCATCGAGGTTCCATTCCACACCTGCGGAATAGGAGATCGCTAAAAAGTGCAAGACTGCATTTGTCGAACCACCCACTGCCATGACAACGGAAATAGCGTTCTCAATCGATTTGCGAGTAATGATATCAAGAGGAAGTAAATTATTGCGAATCGCATTGACTAAAACCGTACCAGCGAGTTCTGTATTGGCTGCTTTTTCGGGAGCAACAGCCGACATGGTGGAGGAATACATCAAACTCATGCCCATTGCTTCAAATGCTGAAGACATCGTATTTGCCGTATACATACCACCGCAGGAGCCAGCCCCTGGGCAAGCATTGCGCTCAACTGAGTTGAGTCTAACTTCATCAATTCGACCTGCACTATATTGACCAACGGCTTCAAAGGAACTAACTACGGTTAAATCTTCACCATCAAGATGTCCTGGTTCGATTGTGCCGCCATAGACAAACAAAGCGGGAATGTTCATTCTTGCCATCGCGATCATCGCCCCTGGCATATTCTTGTCACACCCCCCGATCGCCAAAATGCCATCCATGCTCTGAGCGCTACATGCGGTTTCGATCGAGTCCGCAATTACGTCACGGGATACGAGAGAATATTTCATACCTTCGGTTCCCATAGAAATCCCGTCGCTAACGGTGATCGTCCCAAAAACTTGGGGCATCGCATTTGCGGCGCGAATCCCTGCTTCCGCACGGATCGCAAGAGGTGCAATTCCCATATTGCAAGGCGTAATGGTACTGTGGGCGCTTGCTACACCGACAATAGGTTTAGTAAAATCCGAGTCTTGGAAACCAACTGCGCGTAACATAGCGCGGTTAGGCGATCGCTGAACGCCTTCGGTAATTGCACGACTGCGGCGATTATCGGTGCGATTATCGGACATATTTCAAATCTCTTTAGTTATATTAATCATCTAAAACATTTTAGAATTTATTAGACCTTAAATTGGACTATCAGCAATTACTCAATGCAAGCTCAAAAGCTCCTGATCAATCATTTTCGCGCTCGCTCAGCTCTTTTTAGTGCAACTGCATTGAGCATTGGACTTTTACTGTATGGTTGTGGCGAAAATAAAATTTCTCAATGTAATAAAGTTGTCACTGTTGCCAACAAAACTAAAGCTTTGACAGTTCCTAAAGACATTACAGAGTTTGTCCAATTTTCTGAAAATATCGATCAAATTCGTAAAGAGGTACAGGAGATAGCTGTTCAAGATTCTAAGCTCAAGGAATTGCAAACCCAACTGTCGGGTATGTATAGTGATGTCTCAACTGCTTTGAAGGCTCAAGCAAAAGCATCAGAAGCAAAAGATAGTAATGCGCTGACTAAAGCGAAACAAGAGTTAAATACTGCGGCTAGCAAGGAAAGCGAGTTAGTTGATCGCATTAATGCTTTATGTGCCAAATAGCTTTATGGGCTAAATAATAAGCAAGTGAAATATCCTTTTAATTTCTAATTAGTTTCTGAGATTTTTAAACCAATCTTGTAATAGTTCTTGGCATTCCTGTTCACGTATTCCCGCGATCGCTTCAAGCTTATGAAATGAGACAGGGCTATCTGGCAAATTTGCCACTGTCCGAATCGCTCCTGCTTTCGGATCATCCGCCCCATAAACTAAAGTGCTAATTCTTGCTTGCAAAATTGCCCCTGCACACATCGGACAAGGCTCTAAAGTGACATATAAAGTACAGTCAGTCAGATGCCAATCTCGTAACACTCGCGCTGCTTCTCGAATTGCCACAATTTCGGCATGAGCAGTTGGGTCTTGATCTCGCTCTTTCCGATTTACCCCCGAAGCGATCGCCTCCCCTAACTTATTTACAACTATTGCACCTACAGGGATTTCTCCAGTTGCTCCTGCTTGTTTAGCTAAAGCGATCGCTTTAGCCATCCACATTTGATGTACTTCTAAATTTTTCATTACTTTATATATAGCTAAGAATTTTTAGCAGTACTTTCCGCGGCTGCATAATTCTTAGGTTTAATGTTACGTTTGCTGCCATTTTTTTGCAAAATGGTATTAGTCCTGAATTGAGTTCCCCATGTCCCTAGAACCGATCTCTTTAACCACACCACTTTTTTACGTCAATGATCGCCCACATATTGGTAGCGCTTACCCTACGATTGCTGCTGATGCTTTGGCAAGGTTCTATCGACTCAAAGGGCATCCTGTCATGTTTGTGACTGGCACAGATGAACATGGACAAAAAATTCAGCGTACTGCCGAAAAAAATAATTTATCTCCCCAAGAGCATTGCGATCGCACTGTTGCCGAATTTTATTCACTCTGGGAAAAGTTTAATATTCGCTTTGATCGCTTTACGCGGACGACGGCGATCAAACATCAAGCGATCGTTAACGAGTTTTTTCAACGGGTTTATGATGCAGGCGATATTTACTTAAATCAGCAAAAGGGTTGGTATTGCGTTGCCTGCGAAGAATTTAAAGAAGAGCGTGAACTTCCTGAAAGCCATCACTGTACGATTCATACCAACGTCGTTTGTGAATGGCGCGATGAACCAAATTATTTTTTCCGCCTATCAAAATACCAAGACGCACTCGATCAATTTCATGCTGCCAATCCTAACTTCATTCAACCTGAAAGCCGCCGTAATGAAGTTCTTGGCTTTATGAAACAAGGCTTACAAGATTTTTCGATCTCCCGCGTTAACCTCGATTGGGGTTTCCCGATTCCCACTGATCCCACCCATACGATTTATGTTTGGTTCGATGCGCTGCTGGGCTATGTCACTGCGTTACTTGATCCTGATGATGAACCCACTTTAGAAAACGCCCTTAAAAAGTGGTATCCCTTCAATCTACATATTATTGGTAAAGATATATTAAGATTTCATGCTATTTACTGGCCAGCAATGCTCATGTCTGCGGGATTATCTTTACCAAAACGAGTTTTTGGTCACGGTTTACTAACAAAAGACGGTTTAAAAATGGGGAAAACTCTGGGCAATACTATCGATCCCTACGATCTCGTTGATCGCTATGGTGCAGACCCGCTCCGCTATTACTTCTTAAGAGAAATCGAATTTGGACGAGATGGCGATTTTAACGAAGAGAGATTTGTTGCCATCATCAATGCTGACCTTGCTAATAGCCTTGGCAACTTACTCAACCGCAGCCTCGGTATGGCAACCAAATATTGTCAACAAACTATCCCTATTTATGATCCCTGCGATCGCAGTGAAGTCTCAGATTTAATTTGTCCCGTCATCGATCAAGCTACTAATTTAGGGAATCTTGTGGCAATTGATTATCAAAATCTCAATTTTCGGGGAGCTTGCGAGAAAATCTTGGAATTAATCTGGAATTGCAACAAATTAATCGACGACACTACGCCTTGGAAGCAATTTAAAGCAGGTCAACAAAAAGAAGTTAATCACACACTTTATACTTTGCTGGAATCAGTAAGAATCGCAATCTATTTACTGTCCCCAATAACTCCAAATATGACCGTTGCCGCATACAAACAGTTAGGTTTAAATTTTGATGAAACATCTCCACCTGATTGGAGTCATGCAGGTTGGGGAATACTACAAAGTGGTAGCCACTTATTAGCGGCATCGCCGATCTTTCAACGCATTGAAAACAAATAAATCGCAGCTAGGCTGTAATAATTTTTAGATTTATAGTTTTCTAATCTCGATATTCAATCTACTCCTCTAAGTATATTTACTTATCTTGTAGTGTATAATAATTAACAAGGTATAAAGAAAAATTATTTATCTTTAATAATTCATCTCATAAAATCACTCTATATTCATAAGTTCTTTTTAATTTCACTTTAAATTTAATTTTAAATTTATGTTTTAGATTCTTTGGCATATGTCAAATTTTCTTGTTGAAGTCCACCTATAGCGACCAAGCGTAGTTTTAAACCAGCTATTTATTAAGTTTATTAATTTGAATTATGTAAATACAGTGAAGTAAAAACTTTAGGACGGGTTCAAGTACAAATGCTAATACCAAAGCTTCATACCGCAACACTAGATAACAAAAAATTTATAGGCAAACATATGCTACCTTTTGAGCAAGATTCTGGGTTCAAACCCGATCAGATTTTAGAAAATCGCGGGCGCGTTGCCATATTCATTGATGGCTCTAATCTTTTTTACGCAGCCCTACAACTTGGCATTGAAATCGACTATACCAAGTTACTTTTATGTCTTACTGATGGCTCTCGTTTACTACGTGCTTTTTTCTATACAGGGGTTGATCGCACCAATGAAAAGCAACAGGGCTTTTTGCTTTGGATGCGCCGCAATGGATATCGGGTGATTTCTAAAGAACTTGTACAGCTACCAGATGGCTCTAAGAAAGCTAACCTTGATGTGGAAATTGCGGTTGATATGATGGCTTTGATCGGTTCCTACGATACTGCTGTACTAGTCAGTGGCGACGGAGATCTAGCTTATGCAGTTGATGCAGCAAGCTATCGGGGTGTACGGGTTGAAGTGGTTAGCTTGCGCTCAATGACTAGCGATCATTTGATTAATGTCGCTGATCGATATGTTGATCTTGAAGCAATTAAAGAAGATATTATGAAAATATCTCGCCCTCAAACTCCATCTGCGGCTCCAGCGATCGCTAATTATACTTATCGTCCCATTCCTAGTTTTGCAGCTTCAGAGAGCGATCGCGACCATTAGAAAACGTTCTTGGCGATCGCTAATTTTATAAACTAATCAATAAACATTGACAGAAGTTACCATTGTCAATATATTATAGAGTTCGCTGTAAAATATGCCTTCTTCGCAATTTGCTCCTGCCGATTGTAGATAACCCACTGCATGAGAAGCGCGCTCTTACGAAGATCGTGTTATACAGCCATTTAACATAACATCGAAAACTGACAACTAATTGGGAGACTTATAGTGGCTCGCATTGCAGGAGTTGACCTTCCGCGTGACAAGCGCATCGAAATAGGACTAACGTATATATACGGAATTGGTCTGACCAGCGCCAAAAAAATCTTAGCAGCTACCAAAATAAATCCTGACACGCGGGTTAAAGAGCTTACTGATCCTGAAGTAACGACTTTACGCCAAGAGGTAGAATCAAACTTTCAAGTAGAAGGCGATCTGCGTCGTCTTGAAGGTTTAAGCATCAAACGTCTAGTAGACATCGGTTGCTACAGAGGTCGTCGTCATCGTATGGGGCTACCTGTACGTGGACAACGGACTCGCACCAATGCTCGTACACGTCGTGGCGGTCGTCGCACAGTCGCTGGTAAGAAAAAAGCTCCAGGTAAGAAGTAAGTAAGGATTAATACGAAATAATGGCTCGTCAAACAACTCGTAGAACTGGCGCACGCAAAAATAAGCGTAACGTCCCTAATGGGGTCGCTTACATCCAGTCTACTTTTAACAACACAATTGTCACGATCGCAGACACCGTAGGCGATGTGATTTCTTGGTCTTCTGCTGGTGCAAGTGGCTTTAAGGGTGCAAAGAAGGGTACTCCATTTGCAGCACAAACTGCTGCTGAATCTGCGGCTAGAAGAGCGATGGAGCAAGGAATGCGTCAGGTTGAAGTGATGGTTACAGGACCTGGTTCAGGTCGCGAAACCGCAGTTAGAGCTTTGCAGGCTGCTGGATTAGAAATCACTCTTATCCGTGACATCACTCCAATTCCTCACAATGGTTGCCGTCCTCCCAAGCGCAGACGTGTGTAGTCCTAGTCATTAGGTATACACGCGCAATCATGACTCCTATTTCTTTCTTGTATTCTCTAATTTTCCCTTTGATTTTCGTTTACTCTTGCAGACAAAGTCGGTACAAATATGGCACAGTTTCAGGTTGAGTGCGTTGCATCCCACACAGAAAAAGACAATAGTCAGTACAGCCAATTTGTACTGGAACCATTAGATCGGGGGCAAGGCATTACGATTGGAAATGCGCTCAGACGAGTATTGCTCTCCAATCTTGAGGGTGCGGCAGTTACTGCTGTTCGCATTGCTGGTGTCAACCATGAGTTTGCGACCATCCCAGGCGTTCGAGAAGACGTATTGGATTTGATGCTCAACCTCAAAGAATTGGTGCTGAAGTCTTACAGCTCAGTTCCCCAGATCATTCGGTTGGTAGAGCGCGGTCCAAAGCTAGTCATGGCGACCAGTTTTCATTCTTTGCCGTCTGACATTGAGATCGTCAACCCTAACCAGTATATCGCTACTCTTAGCGAGGGCGCTACTCTGGAGATGGAACTCACGATTGAACGGGGCAAAGGCTATCGTTCGGTAGACCGATCCAAAGAGGATCATAGTTCTCCGATTGATACGCTGAAGATTGATGCTGTGTTCATGCCTGTCCGTAAGGTCAAGTATGAAATTAAAGATGCTCGGATCGGTGATGCGATCAATAAAGAGAGTTTATTAATTGATATTTGGACAAACGGCAGCATTACACCTCAAGAAGCTCTTAGCCAAGCGGCTAGTGTGCTAGTGAATTTGTTCTCACCCTTGCAAGAAATCACTCTTGCGCCTTCATTGCCTCAAGAGCGCGATGAACAGGATGAGACTAAGCAAATTCACATCGAAGAGTTACAACTGTCGGTCAGAGCCTACAACTGTCTCAAACGCGCACAGATTAACACTGTTGCAGATTTGTTGGAATATACTCAAGACGATCTACTGGAAATCAAAAACTTTGGTCAAAAGTCGGCTGAGGAAGTTATGGATGCCCTCAAACAGCATCTTGGCTTGACCTTAACTGAGTCCAAAGCTTCTAAAGTTATGTAAAAGTGGCAATACAAATATTGCTCTCAATATCCATCTAGTACACACCTATGCGTCACCGTTGTAAAACACCTCAGCTTAATAAGGCTGCCGATCAGCGCAAAGCTCTTTTACGGGCTTTGACTACTGAGCTAATCCTCAGAGGCGAAATCAAAACTACAAGAGCGAAAGCAAATGCTGTCCGCACAACTGCTGATCATATGATCACCCTTGCAAAGAACGGCTCTTTGCACGCTCGTCGTCAAGCGATCGCTTATCTTTATGATATATCGGTCAAAGATGGCGAACCTGTTAGCGATCGCCCGATGACCAAGACTAAACAAGAACAATTACCTGAAGAAGAGCGCGTGACTACCTTGGTAGACTTATTGTTTACTCAAGCTAAAGAGCGTTATGCCGATCGTAATGGTGGATACACTCGGATTATTCGCACGGTTAGCCGCCGTGGTGATAATGCGGAAATGGCGATCTTGCAACTTGTATAGAGAATGATGTTTGCGGCTGATTCTGATTCTTCCCGTCGTGTTGCTTTAGTTATTCAATATCTAGGTACGCATTATTACGGGTGGCAAAGACAGCCAAATCATTGCAGTGTGCAGCAAACGATTGAAGAAGCGATCGCCAAGATCTGCGGTAAGCAAACCGTTTTGCATAGTGCAGGAAGGACTGATACAGGCGTTCATGCGGCTGCTCAAGTGGCGCATTTTGATACGACTAGCATGATCCCTCCCTGTCGTTGGGCAAAGGTGCTTAATGTCTATTTGCCCGAAGATATTTTGATCTGTGGATCGGCTGAAGTTGCTACGGACTGGCACGCGAGATTTTCGGCAACATGGCGGCGTTATCGTTACACGATTTATACAGCCGCGATTCCGAACTTATTCGTAAAACAGTTTAGCTGGCACTACTACCTTGATCGCCTTGATGAACAGCTTATCCACCAAGCTTTGCAACCTATGTTAGGCGAGCAGGATATGGCGGCGTTCCAGAGGGCAGGTTCGAGTCGTCCTCACAGTCGTCTTGAGATTCAAGACGTTCAATGTTGGCGAGCTGGTGATTTTGTTTATGTGGAAGTCCAAGCTAGTGGCTTTTTGTACGGCATGATTCGTTTGTTGTTGGGACAGTTAGTCGATGTGGGACGTTCTCGTCTCAATGTTGAATCTTTTACCAACCGATGGCAACAAAAACGCCGTATTGAAGTTAAATATGCTGCTCCTCCTCAAGGACTCTGTCTATTGGCGATCGGCTATGCCGATAATCCTTTTTCTGAGTTTGCACCTAAAAGTTTGATAGACCACTTTCATAATTCCATTTCATAGCTTCGTTTCATAGCTCCGTTTCATAGATAAATCTCGCTTGTAGAGAAACTAATGACTACAACTACACTTACTCCTAATAAAAGTACACTTACTCCTAATAAAAGCTACTTACCTAACGATCCTGATCGTAAATGGTATGTTATTGATGCAGAAGGTCAGCGCCTCGGACGACTTGCTAGTGCGATCGCGATCATCTTACGTGGCAAAAACAAACCAATTTATACGCCTCACTTAGATACTGGCGATTTTGTCGTTGTCATCAACGCCGAAAAAATCGCCGTAACTGGTAAAAAATCTACCCAAAAACTATATAGACGACATTCTGGTCGCCCAGGTGGGATGAAGGAAGAGACCTTTGATAAAGTAATCGCTCGCGTCCCCGAACGTGTTCTCGAACATGCCATCAAAGGAATGTTACCTAAGAATACTCTTGGTCGTCAGCTTTTCACTAAGCTAAAGGTTTACAAGGGTGCAAATCATCCGCATGAAGCCCAACAGCCAGAAACCTTGGTCATTAATACCATTCCATCGCAGAAGTAGGAGAAAAACCAATGTCAGATACTGAACGCTCTAATCGTGCTGTTTACTGGGGTACTGGTCGTCGCAAGAAGGCGATCGCACGAGTAAGGCTCGTTCCTGGTGAAGGCAAAATCGTGATCAATGGGAAACCAGGTGATCTATATTTGCAGTTTAATCCTAGTTACATTGCAGGCGTGAAAGCTCCTTTAGAAACTTTGGGCTTAGAAAATGAGTACGATGTTTTGGTCAATGCTCATGGTGGTGGTGTAACAGGTCAAGCTGACGCTATCCGCTTAGGTGTTGCTCGTGCGCTGTGCGAACTTGCTCCCGAAAATCGTAAGCCTCTCAAAGTCGAAGGCTATATGACCCGCGATCCTCGTTGTAAAGAGCGTAAGAAGTATGGTCTTAAGAAAGCTCGTAAAGCTCCTCAATACTCGAAACGGTAACGTTTCTTTTAAAACCCATAAAATAAAAGGGACGCAACGCGTCCCTTTTATTTTATGGGTTTTAACGTTCAATACCGCGATCTAAGACTTCGTAATAAAGTGGTAAATATCCTGATTTAATTCCGCCATCGTTTTTGGCTTTGTCTAAGTTACCGCGTAGGGTATGACTATTGTGAACACTATATATTTCGTAGCGATCGCCGATAAACACATAGTCAGCGACATCAGTAAATTCTTCGCCTTTGACTAGTTGCCAAATATCGTTTATATAGACAAAGTGATAGTCCGCCAAATCAGGGCTTGAGGAAGGACGCTCTACTGCTGCCGAAATTTCCGCCGTGTAATGAGGATTGGTATTACTGGGAGGAACGATTTTACTGGTGACGTTGCGATAAAAACAGCTTTCGTTGTAGCAAAATCTCAACTTCGCCATTTTATTTTTGATTATTTCAAAGCGCTCAATGATCTGATTGGAAGTAAATTCAGGCGCAGCCGATACAGTTACGTTAAACGTATTTGTGAAGGTTATGCCAATGCAAATTACACAAACAAAAAATATATTGGCAAGCGATCGCCATTGTTTGCTGGTCATAAAGCTCATGATTATTAAAATGTAATTAGAGAACTGCAAAACGCCTTTCTAGTAAATAGTCTAAATAAATATATTTTAGTTATTAATATTTTGAAAAGCAGCAAATGGTAGGGCAGCAGCGATCGCCTTCGGCATAGTTTTAGTTAATGCGTTAACTGCCATATCCCATAACCTAGCTGGTTCTAGATCAGGACGGAGCATTTGCCAGATTCGCATTACTTCTTCAGTATGCAGACGGTTATCTTCGGTTAGGGCAAGCAAAATACGGCGGCGGATATGTTCTCCATCTTTAGAAGTTAGGAACTTAAAGCCCATACTTGCGGTGGGGATGATATCAAAATCACCATCGGATTTAGCGATCGCGAGCAGGTTTTCCAAACGAGACCATTGAAACTCATCTCCTTTAAAAAGAATTCCAACTAAGCGTTGACGTAAACCCTCGGATTCATCAGTGAGCAATCGTCTTGCCACATAAGGATAGGCAACTTGTACAATCTGAAACTCTGGATCAAGACTTAGAGCTACACCTTCTTGGGTAATCACAGAGCGAATGATCAGCGCAAACTTAGCAGGTAAACAGAACGGATAATCGAACATCACTTTCGAGAAGCGATCGGTTACGACCTTGAAGTTAAAGTCTTTGACCTTTTCAGACATGATATCGCCTAGCACTGACTCCAGCGCGTTCACAATTGGCTTCATCTCTATATTTGGTTGTAAAAAACCAAGCCTTACATAATCTTGACCTAGTTCGTCATAATCCTTGTTTAACAAGTGAACGACTGAATCAACTAATTGCTCTTTAGTTTGTAGGTCTAACTGATCCATCATCCCAAAGTCGATATAAGCCATCTTGCCATCGTAAGTAGCGAAGAGGTTGCCAGGGTGAGGATCGGCATGGAAAAAGCCAAATTCTAGAAGCTGACGCAAACCAGACATTACCCCAATCCGAACTAAGTTAGCGGTATTTAGTCCTGCGGTTTTAATCTGTTCGATTTGCGTAAGCTTTATACCATTGATCCATTCTAAAGTGAGCACACGATGGGTGCTGAACTGACGATAGATTGATGGAACTTTGACATCAGGATCATTTTGAAAATAACTAGCAAAACGTTCCGCGTTTGTAGCTTCATGAACGTAATCAATTTCTTCAAATAGTTTCAAGCCGAACTCATCAATGATCGCGACAAGACTATTGCCAAGATTGAGCGGTAATAATGGTCCAACCCAGCTAGCAATCCAACGCATGATATATAAATCGAGAGTCAGAGTTGGAACTAAATGTGGTCGTTGAACCTTGACTGCCACTTCTTCGCCTGTATAAAGTGTGGCTTTGTAAACTTGACCTAGACTTGCTGCCGCGACTGGCTCTTGCGATATAGTGCGATAAATAGTGCTTACAGGTTTGCCTAGCTCTGACTCAATAATTTTATAAGCCTGTATACTAGAAAATGGCGGCAACTGGTCTTGGAGCTTGGTTAACTCTTCCAAAAAGTCTACGCGCACTAAGTCGGGTCTTGTTGATAGAGCTTGTCCGACTTTAATATAGGTTGGACCAAGAGCCGTAATGATGCGCCGTAGTTGCTCAGCTAATCTAGGCTGACTAAGGGTGTTGCCAGTCAAGACATCCCAGCCAAATGCAAGACCAAAGCTCAATGCAAAATAAATAATTTTAAAAATCCGACTAATCGCTAGCCAAGGGCGACGACCGTAGTATTCGGCATTGGCTTTAATGTCATAGCGATTTAGCTGTTCAAGAGGATGTTGACTCACGCTAATAAATACCTTTTTTTATATTCAATGCAACTTTCAGTATACAAAAATACATAATATAGTTGTATTAATTTTTAAAGAGTTGCATTGTTACTTGCTACAAGTATCTATTTTAATCTTTCGGCTTCCGCAAGAATGGGGTGGAGTCCGAACTATTTACCATTTTCATCTAAAAATTCAGCAAAAGAAACCATTTTCAAGAAGCAGTGGACTCGAGCAATCGCAGACTGAGAAAATCTTTTGACTGTCGTACCTTCTTACAAAGTATTTTTTGCTTCATCAGACCCCGTTGCATTTCATCCTTAAATTGGCGAAATATTGCTTAGCTTTTGGGAAAGTCATCTTGCCAGTTTTGATGCCAATTAGTCCATGCACTTTCTAGCTTTTGATGCATTTTAGCTAATGAATTAGTACTTTGATTAACTGATTTTGGATTCTCTAATGGGATAGATTTTAATGGGATTGATATAGTCGTAAATAAACAGCGATTGTCACGTAAGTTAGTAACTCCGAGTAAATAAAAGCCTATACGATTAGATGTAGTATTATCACGATTATTTATAAACTGATCTTCAGTAACTGTTGTATCACCATAAGGGTTAATACAAGAAGATAAATAAGCACGCTCTTGATCTATAAATAATGCATAGTAACCTACTGATTTTAAATAACGAATATTTAAACTATTATAGGACTTACGCATTGACAAAAATAGCGAGACATGAAGTCAAGGAGAGATAGGTTGATAGAGATTTTCCAAGATAAATTGACGAATGACAGGT
>JAYVVP010000031.1:0-6458 GCA_043786935.1 Pseudanabaena sp.
TTACTTTTTACTTTGGCGTATGACAGCATTTTTTAACTTGCGATTTTCTGGAATGGCACTATTTTAGCAACTTCTTTTGTTTATTTCCGATGAAGTCTAGTTTCTATAGTTGTGATGTCTACAAAAGATATCCTTAACTCAATCTCAACAAAAAAGCGATCGCCTTAATCACAACCTACAAAAAAGCGATTTATTAGTTATGCAAAGTGATGTATTGTTTTCGTACACACTTGTTAATTCGTCTAGTTTTCTTAGTCATCTTTTCGTCAAACACAGCAAATGTTTTTAAACAAGAGAATATTATCTCTCCTGCCTTACAATTTAAGACAACTTCTAAAACTAAATGTTGCTTATCCCCTAACTATTGAGGGGAAAGAGATAATAGTTCCTATTAATGTTCGAGACAGTATCCATAACCTTTACATCAGTAAATCATGGAAAGCTGAAATTATCGGCTATTTCATTAAAAATTCGGGAAATGTATTTGTCGATGTAGGTGCTAATTTAGGACAAACGCTAATTGAATTCTGGCTAACTGACTCTGGAAATAGTTATATTGGTTTTGAGCCGAATGAAGCTTGTAGTGAGTATCTGAAGACATTAATTAATATAAATTCACTAGATGGATATAAAATCATACCTGTCGGTTTATTTAATGAAAATAAATCTCTACCTCTGTATGTTCAAAACAACTTGCAAACTGACGCTTGTGCAACGGTAGTTGATAATTTAAGACCAGGTAGGAAATATGATATTAACTCAATTCAATGCCGAAAATTTGACAACATTTTTCCTGAACTAGATGTCAACAACATCAGCCTAATTAAGATAGATGTAGAAGGATCAGAGCTAGAAGTATTGCAAGGAATGATGGCTACCGTAGAAAAGTTTAAGCCACCAATTCTTTGTGAAGTCCTATTCACAGATAGAAAAGCAGATTTGTTGTTCATGCGTGATCGTAATGAAGTTCTAGTCAAATTACTTGATAAATGGGAGTACTCTATTTTTCAGATTATCAAAAACTATAATGGCTCAAAAGTTATTGATTTCAAGAAAATATCGTCTTTCTCAATCGAATACTGGAACTTGAGCAATAAAGATTTGTGCGACTATCTTTTTATTCCCAAAGAGAAAGAAGAGTATTTAAGGCTAATATTTAATCAATAATAGAAATGTTGTCTTTTTACAATCAAGACATTTTCTTAAGATACTGCAATTACCTTAAATGGGTCAGCATCGAATTGAATTTTTAACTTACCCAACAAATAGTCTCTAAAGCCTTAGTTTATCTAATTACTATTTGTACCTGTCAGCCAAAGCCAACATCGCGTCTAACTGAGAACCCATCAATAGGCATTGTTCCAAATGCTCAATATCCAAATCAGGCAAGCATAAACTATAGGAACTCTGCACATAATCCCCATCCTGCAAGCAAAAAATACTAATCTTCCCTTCTTCCCAAAACCATACTTCAGGAACCTCTAGTAATTGATATTTTCTGAGCTTGGCGACATTGCCACTCGTCACCACCACCTCAATACATAAATCCGAAATCTCTTTTTCTGTATCAAAGTTATAGGACAAATCCGCTTGAAATTTGGTGCGTCCTTGCAAGGACTGCGTATAAGCGCCAGTTGATATAAACCGAATCCGCTTGAGCATGAAATATTGACCTAGCAACATCCCAAGCAAAGTACAGATCATTTCATGCAGTCGTCCAATACCCACAATTTCTAAAACTCCCTCACAATAAATCAGGCGTACCCCATCAATATCCGCAAAAGCAGATTCTAAGGCTTGGAACTGCTCCCACGTTACGAATTGCCTAACAAAATGTTCGTGATCAGACTTAGCTAAAGCTTGGATCATGGCTTTGAAACTCACTGCTTAATGTGATGATTTTAGCTTGAATTTTTAGATGCTGTAAGGCGATCGCTACCATAATTTCCTCTGATCGCGATCAATGTCACGGTGGTGACTGTAAATTAGTAGTTAGAACCAAAAGCAAAAGCAAAACTAGATATGTTTGATGAAATCGCCGATAAGTTTGAGGTGGCTTGGAAAAAGTTACGTGGACAGGACAAGATCTCTGACTCCAATATCCAAGGCGCGATTCGCGAGGTACGCAGGGCGCTATTAGAGGCAGATGTTAATCTGCAAGTTGTCAAGGAATTTGTCGAAGAAATCTCCAAACAGGCTCAAGGCGCTGATGTAATCGCAGGTGTGCGCCCTGATCAGCAATTTATCAAGATTGTCCATGACGAATTGGTCAGGACAATGGGCGAGGCAAATGTGCCACTTGCGATCGCACCCAATGCTCCCACCGTAATTTTGATGGCAGGTTTGCAGGGTACTGGTAAAACGACGGCTACGGCTAAGTTAGCTTTGCACTTACGCAAACTAGAGCGCACGACTTTGCTTGTCGCCACAGACGTATATCGTCCTGCGGCAATCGACCAGTTGCTCACGCTCGGCAAGCAAATTAATGTGCCAGTCTTTGAAATGGGTATTGATGCTGACCCTGTGGAGATTGCTCGTCAAGGCTTGGCAAAAGCAAAGGAATTGGGTGTTGACACGGTGATTGTCGATACGGCGGGACGCTTGCAGATTGATCGCGACATGATGGATGAGCTAAAGCGTGTCAAGGATGCCATTAAGCCCGATGAAGTGCTGCTAGTTGTCGATGCGATGACAGGGCAAGAGGCGGCAACGCTTACTCGAACATTCCATGACGAGATTGGGATTACGGGTGCAATTCTGACAAAAATGGATGGCGATACTCGTGGCGGCGCGGCGCTATCGGTGCGACAGATTTCAGGGCAGCCGATTAAATTTATCGGTGTTGGTGAAAAAGTTGAGGCTTTGCAGCCTTTCTATCCTGAACGCATGGCTTCGCGGATTTTGGGCATGGGTGATGTGCTGACGTTGGTTGAGAAAGCTCAAGAAGAGATAGATTTTACCGATGCGGCAAATCTGCAAGAAAAAATTCTTAAGGCTCAGTTTGACTTTGATGATTTCCTGAAGAATACTCGCATGATGAAAAACATGGGTTCTTTTGGCGGAATGTTGAAGATGCTTCCTGGCATGAAAATCAATGACGCACAAATTCAGGAAGCGGAGAAGCAACTCAAGCGTTGTGAGTCGATGATTAGCTCTATGACTAAAGTAGAGCGCAAAGACCCTGACCTGATTGCCAAAAGTCCTAGCCGCAAACAACGGATTGCCAGTGGTGCTGGTTACAAGCTCCAAGATGTGACTAAGCTAGTTGCTGATTTCCAGAAAATGCGATCGCTAATGCAGCAAATGGGACAGGGCAAAATGCCAAACTTCCCAGGGATGCCCAACATGGGCGGCGGCGGTTTTCCAGGTATGGGCGGTATGGGAAATGAAGCGCCATCGGGCAATTCGACCTATGGCAAGAAAAAGAAAAAGAAAAAGGGCTTTGGCGAATTGTAATAATAAAATCTTAGATAAAGGAGAAAAATAAATGTCGCAAGCGATCGCACCACCATCAATTCCACCATCAACAGAGCCAGTAAGCTTGTACGATCGCGATCTTGACCTGTGGTTAGAGACTGCGATCGCCCAGTTGAAGGCGGGTGATTTCCAGAATCTTGATGTTGAGAACTTGATAGAGGAGTTAGAAGGTTTGACTGGTAGTAACAAGCGTGAAGTGGAAACTAGACTTAAAAGGTTAATCGAACATATTCTGAAACGCCGCTATGTCAATCTGTCTGACTGTTTTAGAGGTTGGGAAATCACGATCATTAACCAACGTGATGAACTCAAAAAGATACTAAGACAGTCCCCCAGCCTCAAGCGGCACTTCTTGAGAATGTTTGACGATTCTTTTGACACTGCCTTAGAGATTGTCAGAACTGAATATGCTGATGCAGATTTCCCTGATACATGGCAGTTTAGCCGTGATATTGACACGATGTTGAATGCTAAGTTTTGGGATTGACGACAGACTTAAAGCCCCAAGAACTATAGCCCACTGCTACAAACACAGATTCCATTTTGCTTAAAAAATAACGAAACAATATGCAACCCAAAATTATTATTCATGGCGGCGCGGGTAGCACTGTCGAAAGCAAAGGCGGTTACGAACCTGTCCGCAAGTCATTATTTGCGGTTCTGGAAACTGTTTATCCGATGCTAGTAGGTGGAGCAAAAGCGATTGATGCTGTCGTCAAGGCTTGTCAAATGCTCGAAGATGATCCGCGATTTAATGCGGGGACTGGCTCGGTGTTGCAGTCCGATGGTCAAGTGCGAATGAGTGCCAGTATCATGGATGGCGATCGCCAAAGTTTTAGTGGCGTAATTAATACAGTACGAGTCAAGAACCCGATCAATCTTGCTAAGCATTTGCAAACTAGCGACGATCGCGTGTTATCTGATTACGGCTCGGCAGAACTCACTCGCGAACTTGGCATCCCGATTTACAATCCGCTCACCGATGAACGCCTTGCTGAATGGGTCGAGGAACGCAAAACTAACTTCACTCGCAAAATGGCAGATGTGGCGATGGGAACAATCGGCGTAGTCGTTCTCGATCAATATGGCAGTATTTGCGCGGGTACTTCCACGGGCGGACGCGGCTTTGAGCGGATCGGTCGCGTTAGCGACTCGGCAACACCTGCGGGTAACTATGCCACCAAGTTTGCAGGTGTTAGCTGTACTGGTGTCGGTGAAGATATCCTTGATGAAGGTTTTGCCACGCGGGTTGTGGTGCGCGTTACCGATGGCATGACTCTCCAGCAAGCAGTTGATAAGTCTATAAATGAAGCAAAAAGTCGCGATCGCGATTTTGGGGCAATTTGCTTAGATGCAACAGGCGCGATCGCATGGGGTAAAACCTGTCCAGTATTGTTCGCTGCATATCATGACGGAGAGAAAATGCAAGATACACTTACATTATAAAAAGAGTCATGTCATGTCTTGTACTGTGTTTGGTGCTGTACAAGACAGATAAAAAATACACAATACTTAGAGGCGATGTTAAGTGTTAATTTTCGGGAAATCTGAATAGTCTAAGCCGTAGACGTGGAAAAACTATTTTTGCTTGTCGCGATCGCGATAAAGATGAGTTAAGCTGCTTCAAGAGGCATGAACTGAAATTTTATGAAAGATGTAATCGTGATCGGCGCAGGAATAGCAGGCTTAATCTGCGCTCAACAATTAAAAAAAGCGGGACTGGATGTCACCATTGTTGAAAAATCAGCAGGGTTGGGGGGACGGATGGCAACTAGACGGTTGCAAGGAACTTGGGTCGATCATGGTGCACAACTAATTTCCGCTAAGAGCGATAGTTTTAGTAGATTTATATACAAGCTTCAAGAGAAAGGCATAGTTCAAGAATGGACTCGCGATGTCTATCAACTATCAGGAGCGGGCTTATGTCCTCCCACCACTGAAGCTCGGCACTCTCGATATTGCTGTCCGATGGGCATGACCGCGATCGCTAAATATCTTGCCAGTGAAATTCCCATCATTTCCAGCACACGTATAGTTGGGGTCAGCCATAACAACTCCAAATGGCAACTAGCCACTGATCGCCAAGCAATCCTCGAAACTTCCGCGATTGTCTCGACTATACCAGCGCCTCAATTTTTACCCATATTTGAAGAAGTACTTGCCTCAGCCCCCAATTTTTTACAAGCTTTACAATCAGTCAAATTTGCGCCCAGCGTCACGATTATGGCTGGTTACAACCCTAATAATTCGGTTCCTCAAGAATGGCAAGCAATTCAATGTGTTGATGACCCGATTCTGAATTGGATTAGCTACGACAGCAGCAAACATCCAGACAAAGCCGCACAACCCGTCTTTGTCTTTCAAAGCACTGCCGAGTTTGCTAAACAATCAATGGAAGAGCCAGACCTCGAACTCGCAGGAAAACCAATGCTCAATCAAGTGAGCAGATTACTCTCAAAATGGTTAGCAAATCCCGAATGGTGGCAAGTCCATCGATGGCGCTATGCCCTCGTCGAAGAATCTTTAGGCGTTTCTTGCTTGTCAACAGCGATTCCCCTAGCGCTTGTCTGTGCTGGGGATTGGTGTGCTGGCAAAAATATTGAAGCTGCCTACCACTCAGGTATAGCGGCGGCTGAATCAGCGATCGAGTTACTTAAAAACTAGGCAATGACGAATCAAATTCAAGCTTACCTGCAAGAGGTAACGCAAATTTATTATAAAGGAAATGCAACAGAGCATACCTATCGTCCTGCTTTGCAGAAGTTGATGGAATCATTGGATAATTCGATTCAGGCGATAAATGAGCCAAAACGGATTAAATGCGGTGCGCCAGATTTTTTGATTAGTCAGGGATCTTTAGAGATTGGACATATTGAGGCAAAAGATATTGGGATTTCTTTGAAAGGAGTTGAAAAGACGGGGCAAATGAAACGTTATTTTCATGCTTTAGGGAATTTGATTTTAACGGATTATTTAGAATT
>JAYVVP010000032.1:0-2223 GCA_043786935.1 Pseudanabaena sp.
CCTGTTTGAGCTTTTCATCAACTGTCTTAATCTGTAGACTATAGGCTTTCGCATTTGCCTCATAGGCTGCCGTATTACTAGGGTCGAGCTTCACGAGAGCCTTGCGAATATTTTCGACATAGATCAATGCATTTTTGGGAGACATCCAAGCATGGGGATTTGGCTTGCCTTGATAAGCATCTTCAGTAATATTAACGGGTTCAAATCCTTCACTCAAAGTAACATGAGGAACTTTAGGTAAGCTGTTATAGAACCGATCCGCCCAACGCTCTAGGCTCAATCCATTTTCTAGAATCAAGTCGGCATCCTGTCCTCGTTCTAGGTCACTAGGCGTAACTTGATAACCATGAATTTCTGCACCTGGTTTGGTAATAGATTCAATAATTGCTTTGTCACCTGCCACGTTTTGCGCCATATCGGCTAGTACCGTAAACGTAGTCAGGATAACTTTTTTGCCTTTTCTATCCTTACGAACAGTTTCAGTTGTGCGATTAGAGGTTTCATTTTGACTAGCTTGAGTTAAGGTCGTTTGAACGCTACACCCACTCAGCCCAACTACCAAAAAAAGGCTAGATATAGTTAATTGAAGTTTTTTCGAGTAAGTAAAGTCTTGATTAGAATTTTTATTAAAACTAAACCTATGCTTCATAGTCGCTTTCACAATTGCTTCATTCTTTGAAATATACCATTAAGTAACAAAAAATGAAACGATTATGAAAAGCTTTAGGTATTCTAAAGATTTAGCTATTCTTTAGTAATATTGCCAGTTCTTACCCAGCCTTCTTCTTTGGTATTTTCATTTCTCACATAGACCCAATCGCGATCAGGTGTTTCTCTAATTACAGCCACTTTGGTATTAAAGTCTGCACCACCAACATTCTTAGCTGACTGGTTAGGATCAGCACGGAATACTAGACCAATACTGGCATTTACTTTGCCTTGATATTTGGCATCGGTGGCTTTAGGCTTGGCTTTGACAGTGGGCTGAGGCAGGGTCGGCATTTTAATTGCTGCGATCGGCGACATGGGTGCAGGAGCAGCTTTTAAATCATTGGAAAAAGCAGGCTTTTGGGGATGTTTCTGATACGGCAAAATGATGTAGTACCAGCCTAAACCAACAATTGCGCCGATCAGTCCTAGGCTAAAAGCCAAACTTACACTAGATTTTGCAGTCT
Organism: Pseudanabaena sp.; assembly: GCA_043786935.1. GTDB lineage: Bacteria > Cyanobacteriota > Cyanobacteriia > Pseudanabaenales > Pseudanabaenaceae > Pseudanabaena. Next base: position 1,176 of record JAYVVP010000032.1, read on the forward strand.
CTGGAAATCTCATTCAAACGTACCTATCACGATCAAATCTCTAGCAAAATGGAGGATTGACTGAATAGATTACCTTAAGTTCTTCAAATTTAACAAATTCAACAGAGATTTTTAAAGTAGTTTAGGTTGACGATGCGTGCGATCGCTTTAAATTGTTTCTGTGGCGATTGCCCCGTCATTACTTACCCATGCGATCGCTAAAATACCGCGTGATTTTACATGAGCACGGACAGCATCGTCAGAGCGAAATTCTAGTTCTATCTCGACTGCTTCGAGATCACTCGATTGACGTAACTGGGCAGCATGAGCAAAGGCGGCTTGCATTGCATCGGGAGTTTTAGCGACAACTAAGCAACTAGAAGTGGCTAGAGTTTGTGGTAATCGCGACTGCAAAGCTTGCTGTAAGTCCTCAAGATTGATGCAAAAGCCGATGCTAGGGTAGCTTACGCTTTGGGGATGATAGACACTAAGAAGCCGATCATAACGTCCGCCTTGAGCAACGACATAATTATCGCAAGCAACTTCAAACACGATACCTGTGTAATAGTCAAAGGTCTGCATAAAGCTGAGATCGAGAATTAAGCGATCGCTATTTCCTGAAATTTCGCCAGTGCTTTCCCATAGATCGATCAATGACTTAAGGTAATTAATTTCGCCAGTTAGTCCCGATGTCCATGCGCTAGAAGACAGACGACTGAGCACATCTTTAGGTTTACCCCGTAAATCGATTAGTTCGAGAGCATAGCCTTTGACATCGGCGGGTAAATCCATCTCTGTCAGCGCAATCCGATCAAGACTAGCTAGGCACTGCCGCACTTTGTCACGATATTGCTCAGGTAGGAGATCGAGCAATGCGCCCGTCAGTCTGGCATCGCCAAGGATAATTTGCCAGTCTTGTAGTTCTACCCGATCAAGGCTTTCAGCTAAAAGCATTAAAATTTCGCCGTCGGCTAGTAAGCCTGATGCACCAAGTAGTTCTACACCTGCCTGAAATGATTCTTCCGAGGTGTTATTGGCTTTGCGTCGAAATACATTGGCATTGTAATAG
>JAYVVP010000033.1:0-6450 GCA_043786935.1 Pseudanabaena sp.
TACACTGGTATTTTTAACCAAAGTTTATCTTTTACTACTAACTTCATACGGCATATATTGCAATGCTTTTTCTTACTCATTACGCGGAACCATTGCCCCCAATTCAAAAATATTGATATTATTGCCCCTGTAGATTTTCAAACTTACGAAGAAAAATACACTTCATAATCTTTTGTCATAGCAGAGCCGCCAACTCTAAGCTATATAATGTCCCACGTTGACGGAGATTAACTAATACTTATTGGCTCCTGCATATTTTAAATTTTCAATATGACCATTTTTGAAGTTTCCGTTCCTGCGACTACAGCTAATATTGGCGCTGGGTTTGATTGTCTTGGTGCAGCTCTATCGCTTTATAACCATTTTGAATTTTCCCTTGCCGATCGCCTAACAATTACAGCATCGGGCGAAGGTGCGGACAAAGTAGAACGGGACGAGACTAATCTTGTATATAAGGCGATCGCTAAGTTTTATCAGCATATTGATCGCCCGATTCCAGCGATCGCTTTTCATACTGATACGATGATTCCTTTATCCAGAGGATTAGGTAGCTCTGCAACAGCGATCGTGGGCGGAATTGTCGGTGCTAACTTGTTGGCAGGTTCGCCGCTTGATCGGATGGAATTATTAGACTTAGCGATCGCCATGGAAGGACATCCTGATAATGTTGCGCCAGCGATGTTGGGCGGTTGTCAACTGATGGCATCAAATCAAGCAGGTGGCTGGGAGTTTTGCGATTTGCAATGGCATGAAGAGATAGCGATCGCAGTTGCCATACCAGACTTTGAGCTGTCGACTGCAAAAGCGCGGCAAGTTTTGCCGAAGCAGGTATCGATGGCGGATGCGATTTTTAATGCTTCACATTTGGCGCTATTAAGTCATGGGATCCAAACAGGGAAAGCAAGTTGGCTTAAGGCAGGACTACAAGATCGGTTGCATCAGCCCTATCGCGAAAGTTTGATTACAGGTATGCAGGATGTGCAAACGGCAGCGATCGCGGCAGGAGCTTATGGTCTAGTTATTAGTGGCGCAGGACCAACACTGCTTTCTTTAGCACCAGTAGGTACAATAGAGGCAGTCGCGCAAGCAATGCAAAAAGCATGGCAAGCAATCGGTGTCATCGCTGTGACAAAATGTTTAGCGATCGCCAAAGATGGCACAACATTTAAAACCCGTTAGTGTAGGAACTTTATGTCTAAATTTCAATTTTTATTAATCTCTGCCCTAATTTCCTCAGTTGTGCTGCTATTTGTGGGCAGTCGTGATGGAAATTCATTTGACTCGATATTTCCGATCGCTGTAGTAGTCGGTTTAGCGATCGTCGCCCAAAAATATTTATCCGAAAAAATGTGGAGTCGCTTTGCACGTTGGATAAATGAAACTACTGGACGCAAAGTCTTTTATGTGCGCTCATCACGTCCAAAAGTTGCACCAGAGCGCAAATTATTGCCACCTTCTAAACTAAATCGTCTGAAATAAGAAATCAACTAAGAGAACTTTCAATAAGAGAACTTCCAAATTATGACTAGTTATGCGACTTTCCATCAACCTTTGCGAGTTGGCGTAGTTGGTTCTGGCTTTGTTGCAAAGCTACGTGCAGAGATATTTAGCCAAGATGTCCGTACTCAACTGATTGCGATCGCGGGTACTCTCGAAAAAGCCCAAGCGATCGCCGATCAATATGCTATTCCTAATGTGCATCAATATTGGTCAGAACTAGTTGTGCGTCAAGATATTGACTTGGTAGTGGTATGTAATGTCAATCGCGATCATGCGGCTGTAGTTAGACAAGCATTGCGATCGGGCAAACATGTAATTGTGGAATATCCACTTTCTTTTAATTTGACTGAAGCGGAGGAATTCGTCAATCTAGCTAAGCAGCAAAATTTGATGCTTCATGTCGAACATATCGAACTATTAGGCGGTGTACATCAACTGGTAATTGAACATTTAGCAAAAATTGGTACTCCTTTCTATGCAAGATATTCCACCAAAAGTCCACAGCGTCCAGCGCCTGACAAATGGACATATAAGCCTGAATTATTTGGATTTCCACTTATCGCAGCAGTCTCGCGCCTGAACCGAATTATCGTTCTTTTTGGTAAAGTGAAAGCGATCTCTTGTCAGTTACGCTATAGCGGTGACAATCTGCCACGTCAGTTTACTTCCTGTATTTGTAATGCTCAATTGCAATTTGAGAATGGAGTTCTAGCTGATGTAAGTTATAGCAAAGGCGAAAACTTGTGGCATCCAGAGCGTGTGATGGAACTCCAAGGCAGTCAAGGAGCGATCTCGTTTTCGGGTGATAAGGGTAAGCTAATTTCGGTGGACGGTGAAATAGAACTTGATGCAGGGACAACAAGAGGTTTATTTATAAAGGACACTGAAATTGTTCTCTCTCATCTACTTGAGGGTACACCTCTTTACACTAATCACGAAAGTATTTTACATTCTCTAGCGGTTGCTAATGCTGCTGAGAAGTCTGCTGCTACTAATCAAACGGTAACACTATAAATATTTGTTTGAGAAGCAAATTAGTATAGTAACGGTTAATGGTGGATTGGGATTAAAGCAATTTATTGCGATTAACGATCCCCACAAAACAGTCAATTCTATTAATAAATTTGTAATTCATCTTCCTTTTGGCTTATTAATAAATCCAAATATAGATCAATTTCGTATACTCATATATGATTATAAAAGTTTGCTAAAAATACGATCTCACTAGGGATGTATAGAAGCGAATATTAGCCTCTGCAATAAACCTTGAATTGAATGGAGTATCTATGATTGAATACGTTAAGAGATATAAAAAACTTCTGTTTGGAATATTTCTAGGTCTTATTACTTGTTTCTTTGCTGTCAGCATTGCTGCACCTTCCCAATCGATAAATCCAACAGTTAACTCTGTAAATATACAGTTGTTGTCAAATGAAGCTAGTTTGATTAGTTATCAACAGCAAGCCGAATCAGTACTAATTGCCCAAGACTCTATGTCGAGTCAAAGTAGTCCCTTAAAAAGATTTGTTGCTGTTTTATCTAGCAGTGATGTTGTCCCTACTCCCTCAATGGAAACCTTTGCCACAGGTGCAGTTGGTGCGGCTTTAAGTGGCAATCGCTTGATTGTCCGAGGAGATTTTCGCGGTTTGAGCAGCCCTCTGCGTGACTACGCTACTGATCCCGTTAGCCCACCGAACCCCAAAATCACATCTGGGATACATATGCATCGTGGCACACCTAAAGAAAATGGACCTTTCCAGAACGCTTTGGAAGTACAAGCCGAACCAAATGGTTTAAATGGTAGAGTCAAAGGCGAATTTACCTTGACTGACGAACAACTCCAAGCATTAAATAACGGTACTCTTTACATCGATATACATACTAAAAGTTTCCGTGCTGGTGAACTGAGAGGAGTTCTAAAGGCTATCTAAAAGTTTAGATAAATGCCTGTATTCTTATTACTTTTTTTAATAGGGACTAACTAAAACTTTTGCACCCTATATGTTCTCATTAAATTTCATTTTTTTTGAAATCTAATGGAATATATAGGGTGTTTTAGAGTAGTGTTACATTCCATTATATTTAGAACTGCTTTGGCTTTCTTTGAGTTTCTGCGGAAATCACAATTTCTCTAATTCTCTTTTGTCGCGTCTCTTTAGTGAAAGTATGAGAAGCGCTAATAAGTCCTTCTCATACTTTTTATACTTTGTATTGGCATAGATTGTATTGGCATAAATTATTTATAGCCCACTCACAGCGCGATCAAGATTGGCGCGAGATTGGTTATAGCCGATGATGGCTTGGACTCGATTAACATCAGCACGAGTGAAGTCTGACTCAGCAGTAATCACCTCAAGCTGTGTACCCACACCTGCATCAAGTCGCAAACGAGCTAGACGCAGTGCTTCTTCAGCATTTTTAAGGGCTAGAGTTGCGGTTTCAATCTGTTGCAAGCGCGATCGCTGATTGATATAAGACTCTTCTACATCGTAACGAGCTTGACGAGCAGCTTGTTCAAACCTAGATTCGGCAGTAGCTTGATCAGCTTTGAATTGGTCTACTCGCGCGGCGGTTCTACCACCATCGTAGAGATTCCAATTTAACGTCGCTCCAATTTGATAGCCTGTACCAATTCCAATACCCCTGCTAAAGTCTGAAGCTGTATTTAGGTTAGTAAACACACTAACCTGAGGGCCTAATCTGGCAAGTGAAGTATTGGCTTGATTGCGAGCAACTTCACGCTGTAATCGAGAAATGTCCAGCTCGGCACGATTGCGAACTGCTAATACGATCGATTCTTCTAGAGGTAATTTCCATTCAATCACGGGGGCAATTTCATCGGCAGCGGTAATTTCGATAGTGGGAGGATAATTTAGCTGTCTAGACAATTCACGTCTTGCTACCAATTGAGCCGCTTCTGCATTGAGTAAATCTTGCCTAGCATTGGCAAGTTGCACTTCGGATTGCAGTACATCAAATTTTGTGCCAACGCCTGCCCGTTCCCTAGCTTTAGTATCTCTTAAGCTTCTTTCAGCATTTTCAACGGCTTTACGTCGAATACGGATAGTTTCATCTGCATTTTGAAGGCTGTAATAAGCGGTCACAATTCTTAAACGAATTGTTTGTCTGACTTGACCAAGGGTTGCTTCTGAAATTCTTAAATTATTTTCAGCAGTGCGGATTAAGGAATCATTAACTCCTGAGTCAAATATGTTGTAGTCGATGCCTACAGTACCTGTTAGCGATTGATTAGTCGTTTTGTTTGCGACATTGTTATTGATATTATTCAACCGTATTCCCGCAGAGTCGGTAAAGCTATACTGTGCTGACCCTGTAACTGTTGGCGATCGCCCTGCTTCGGCTTCTCTTAACACCGCACGAGCACGATCTATGGCAATTCGAGCTTGTATTGCCTCAGAGTTTGTCTTTTCAACCAAATCCACGATTTCCTCAAGCGTAACTGGTTTGGTGCGCTCTAACTTAACTTGGCTAGGGGTGGTGGGGACTACTAGTGTCTGAGATGGATCAAGTTGCCCTGAATTAGAAGCGGCTGCACTAGGAATCACTCTAGACGGTTCTGTAGAGCTGACGAGTTGAGGCTTGGTATCTTGAACAACTGTAGGGACTAAGGAAGAAGGTTGTTGGGTAAAAAGCTTGGGTAAAGCCGCAACTTGTAGCGGCAATTTGGGACTATTGGGGGATGTAGTTTGACTGTTATTTGCCTGACTGTTGTTTACTTGACTACTATTTGATAATTCAGACTTTACCGAGTTGATCTCAACTTCTTGAGGCTTATTAGCTTCTGAGATAATTGGTATGGTGATATTTGTTTTGGTGTCAGGCTCTAGGACAACTCTATTAAAAGGTCGCAGAGGCATTGTAAATTCTTGAGCATTGGCTGTCCAAGCTGGAATCAGAAGCGATAAACTCGCGCCAAGTGTCAACCAACTGGAAGAAATTTGCATAATCTAGTTCCTTACTCCACATATCTAAACTTCAGCCAAAATACCTTAATCAAAGCATCCTCTGATAGCTCTCATAACACAATCATCATCCAATCGGGTAAAGATATGAAATATATCTTTTGGGCTTACCAATTGTAATATACAGAATAATATACAGAAATTACCAATCTCAAAAATTAGATGAATCTGTTCATACATGCTCTAATTTGCTGGCTTTCAATTGGTTTTGAGTATTATGGTAATTGTTACAAACCCTAGAAAGCGGAACAAGTGCAAAGCAACCATTCTGCTTTATGGAGTTTAATGTAATATAGCCACAAAACTCAGAAATTGCATATAAAATGAATATTCTCACTTCCGTAAATACACCGCAAGCTTGGCGGGGAGATGCCCTTGCGATCGCCGTTTTTGCTAGTCCAAATGCTAATAATGAGCAATCAGAAAATCAGGCTCCTAAAAGATTAGAACTGTCGGAGCTGCTACGTCACTTGGATGTTAAGGTTTTGGGCTGCACCTTAAGCGATTTGATTGCTGAGGCAGAATTTACAGGAGAAGTCGGTACATCTGTTAGTGGTCGCGTGGGAATTGACTACGCTATTCGTAAAGTAATTTTGATCGGATTAGGAGATCCGACCAAGGCTAATGCTAATGATTGGCGTAAAGCCGCAGCGACGGCAGTGAAATGGGCAAATAAGGAGAAAGCAAAAGAGTTAGCTATAGCTTTTCCTGCTTATAACCAAGACTTAAGTTCTACAGCACAGGCGATCGCTGAAGGAGTTTTACTAGCGGCCCATCAAGACAAGCGGTTTAAATCAAAAAATGCTCAACCTTGGGGACTAGAGCAAATTGAGATTTTAGAAACTAATCCTGAATTGGCAAATGTGGCGATCGCTAAAGCTCAACAAATTGTCGATGGGGTTATATTAGCGAGAGAATTGGTGTCAGCCCCTGCCAATATTGTTACCCCGATTACTCTTGCTGAGAC
>JAYVVP010000034.1:0-2219 GCA_043786935.1 Pseudanabaena sp.
CGTGCCAAGGATATTGCCCGAAATAGCCGAGCTGAGTCTGTCGTTTTCGAGAATATGCTGGTACATCTGCGCGAACAAATAATCACAGGAGAGGCGATCGCACCACAGTTAGAGATTTTGCGATCGCAGTTAACTGATTTGCAAACTTGGGAAAACCGCGATCAACAAAGATTACAAATTGTAGAAGAGACTCAAAAAACTTATCAAACGCTCTGTCAGCAAATAACTTGGCAGCAGCAACAGCAAACTTCAATCACCGAAAATTTGTCTCAACTATCGAGACAGCTTGTCAGTCAACAAAAACAATTACATCAAGTAGAAGCTCATCTTGGTCAGCGATCGCAAATTTTGCAAGATTATGATCGTTATCAATTGCTATCTAGTCAGGAAACAGAGTTAGAACAAAAATTTCAAAAATTTCAACAACTTAGCGATCGCCGAGGAGAATTTAGTCATAAACTTGCCAGTTTACAAAGTGACCTCAAGGGGCAGTTAAGGCATTATCAAGCGCAGTTAGAGGCGTTAGTGCAGCAAGAAAGCGACTTACAAGCAGTTCTCAAACGAGCATCTGAGATCGAAGCAGCGATCGCCCAATTGCATCAAGCAAGAGCAATTTTACAAGAATTTGATCGGCTTCACGGTCAATCAACACCCTTGATCCATCGTCATCAAGTTTTGCAACATCAATTAGAACGAGAGCAGACAAAATTGTCGGCAAAGTTAGACGAGTTAATCGCTAAAAGAGGACAACTAAATTTGCAAGTGCAGAAGTATGAGCAATTAGTCAGCCATGCTGAGGAGCTAGATCGACAAATTGTGATGTTACAAAAAAAACAAATCTATCAACAACGAGTTCACGAAAAGGGATTGGAACGACGTGATTTTTTGGAACGCTTAAAAACTCGACTTGCTGATAGTGAAGCTGCCTTTAATAAGTTAGAGTCAAAAATGCGTCAATTGACCGTACCAAATGCACCTTGTCCATTATGCGATCGCCCTCTTGATCAAGCACATTGGCAATTGGTACAGAAAAAGCATAAACAGGAATCTCGTGATTTGCAAGCAGATATGTGGGTGGTAAAGGAGCAACAGGCGGCTTCTAATTGTGAAATTCAGGTTTTGCGCGAAGAGTATCGTAGCTTGATGAAGGAACTCGCTCCCCTCAATGATCTGATCCAACGTAAGGGAACTTTGCAAGAACGCTTAAAAGCGATTGCGGAGGCTCAACAAAGACTGGTGTTAATAGATGCCGAGATCGTGGAATTGCGCGATTGTCTCCAGTCGCAAAACTATAGCCGTGAAGCATGGGATGAGATGGAGTTAATTGATAAGAATGTTAAGAAATTTGCCTATGATGAAAAAAATCACGCCCTTGCACGCGGCGATGTGGAGCGATGGCGCTGGGCTGAGGTAAAGCAGTCAGAACTCAAAAATGCTCAACGCCAAGCCGATCACCTAGCTCAAAAAATTCCTGATCTCCAGACTAAAACCCAGCAATTGCACGATCGCCTCGCGAAAAATCTAATTGATTTAGAAGTACAACATGAACTTGAACAATGCGATCGCGCCCTTGCTCAACTTGCCTACGACCCTGATCGCCATCAACAACTCCGCACCCAAAAACAAGAACTAACAAGATCATTGTTGCGATATCAAGAACTCACTCGCGCTGAACAAGAACATCCTGAACTTCAGCAACAGGTAAAGCATTTACAAAAAACTCAAAGCGATCGCCAACAAGAACTGCAAACTATCACGGTTCAAATCACGCAATTGCAGGAACAATCTAAAAACCTAAATGGTAATCATGCACAGGAAATTCAATCTTTAAGACAAAATCTGCAAGATTGGCGAGCGCAAATGGATAGTTTATTAGCGCAAATTGGCAGCCTTCAACAATCACAACTACAACTTGAACAAAGCCGCCAACGCGAATCCGAAACCCTCACTCAAATCGAACTAGCCCGTCATCGTCAACGCATTCATACCGAGCTTCACCAAGCCTTTGGCAAAAATGGTATCCAAGCCTTGATGCTCGAAAATGTATTACCTCAAATCGAAGTTGAAGCCAATCAAATTCTTGCCCAACTCAGCGATCGCCATTTAAATGTACGATTTATCACTCAAAAATCTGGCAAAAAAAGTGATCGGATTATCGAAACTCTTGATATTGAAATTGCGGATACTAGAGGTACAAGACCTTACGAAACTTATTCAGG
>JAYVVP010000035.1:0-16979 GCA_043786935.1 Pseudanabaena sp.
CCCATATTTTTAAATCAGAAAAATTTAGACTATCAGTAAAATTGGAAAGCGTGACTACAGCCATTAACAAAAATAAATCACCAACCCGCTTTGTCCAAAAGGCATCTCTAGCCGCCGTCACCACTAGAGGCTGAGCATACCAAAAGCCGACTAATAAATAGGTGGATAAAGTGAGCATTTCTAGCAAGGCATAGCTAAAAAATAAGGAGTCACTAAAGGCAATGCCTGTAATTGCTGCCTCAAAGAAACCAATCAAGGCGCAAAATCTCGCTAAAGCCCAATCAGTTTCCAAAGAACCCAGCGCATAGACTTGCGAAATGAGGCTCATGGTCGCAATCATCACTGATGCACCAGCGCTAATTGAAGAAATATCAAAAGAGAAAACAAGATTTAAATCGAAAGCCTGAAACCAACTAAATTCAACTTGTCGAGATGGCTCGCCCCAAATCGATAGTGATAGCCAACAACTGTGAACTAGGGCAAGTACAGTCATTAACATATTCAGGTAAGCCGCAGGACGAGGACCAGTATGTCGTATTAGTCTTAGTGACCAAGGTAGAGTGATTCCTGCGCCCAACAACCCATAACAAGGCAGTAGCCAAGCTGTTTCTAGGATCATTGATTTTACTATAGATATTATTATGTTTATAATAATATCTATAAGATATTTTAAATCAAGTATATTAAACACCCGATAAAGTAATAGCGGCGCGATGTGCTGACACTGCTTTATGAGGAATAATGCATTTTACAATAGCGATTTAGTAACACAAAGCGATCGCAGGTTTGTTGATGTCGTTTTTGCCAAGTGCTCAGACTGCGTGAAGTTTGCAACATGGTCAAGTCCATACTGAGCATTTTTAATTGTTTATCAATTTCCACTTGCAAAGATAAGTTAGGAGCTGTTACCTCCAAGTCTGTATTCACCATTTTTGTTTGAAAAAATGTTTGGATTTCACTATGCGATCTCAACCAGTCTTTAGCGATCGCAGTTGCAGATTGCTGTTGTGGTGCGATCGCCGTTTGTAATATTTCTAATCGCTTTTGTAAATCATCCACTAAAACCAAATAATCTTGCAAATCTTGTGACAAATTATTTACCTGTTAGGAACGCCAAAAATATTTGTAGTAAAAATAGCATCAGCACTTTGCGCCGCTTATCTTTTTTGAGTTTTTGTTTGTCTTAAGTATAACGATGAAAGTTTAAATAATTACTGCTCATCCAAGTTTCCTAACCATCAAGATCGCTGACTAACATCGCTATACTTATAAAAACTTAATTACTCTTTTCGCGATCATTTTTACTGCAATCAGATAATTATATAAATGATTACAAATATCTAGTTAATATAAATATCAATCATGAGTATAAATGAGAGTTTATTCCCTAAAATTTTACCCATACCGATTGGCATAAAACGTCCTCGTTGGAGTGTAATTATTCCTGCTTACAATCGATTAGATTATTTAATTAATTGTTTAGAGAGCGTTTTACCACAAGCATTGCCACTAGAACAGATGCAAATATTGGTAATTGATGACTGTAGTTCAGTGGATATTAAATCAATTGTTGAGAGAGTAGGGAAAGGTCGGATTGAGTATTATCGTCATGATGACAATTTAGGTAATGCTGCTACATTTAATAGCGGTCTTGATCTAGCAAAGGGGGAATGGATTCATATTTTGCATGATGATGATTGGGTATTACCTAATTGTTATGCCAAACTACAACAGGCGATCGCTAGTTTTTCTAGGATAAAAGAGGGGGTAAAAGAGATCGGGGCAGTCAGTTGTCGTTATGTTACTGCGGATGCTAATAAGCATTGGTTAGGCATATCGCCGTTGCATCGTGCTGACTCTGGGCTTTTACAAAATTGGTTATACAGTGTAGCAACCAATAATCCTGTTTCTCCTGCATCAGTGATAATTAAGCGATCAGTTTATGAACATGTTGGGGGATTTTATGGTGGATTTCTTAGCTCTAATAGTGAAGATTGGGATATTTATAAACGGGTGGCTGTTTTCTATGATTGGTGGTTTGAGCCAGAGGTGTTAGCTTGCTATCGTCAACATTCTCAAAGTATTACCAGTCAAGGTACAAAAGCGGGTTTGCGAACGGCGGATCTGCGTACCAACATTGAAATGTCTTATGATTATTTGCCAATAGAAATACGGGATGAAATTACCGCGATCGCTAGAAAAAATTATGCTTTACTAGCACTCAAGCGAGCATTAGGATATTTTGATATAGGAGAAATTGATGCGGCATTGGTTCAAATTCAAGAAGGATTAAAGATTTCCAGTGAACCATTAGTTGTAACCATCTTATTTCAAGAGGTTTTAACGCAATCTGGGGCTGAACCTTTGCGTCAAGCGATCGCCGAATTATTAATTGATTTAGAAAGCTTTATTGATTTAGAATAATTGAGGTTGGTAACATGAAATCCCCAAAAGAATTACAAGAGTTTATTAATAATAATTCCCTTGATAATCTATCGCCTAAGGATTGTATTTATCTTGATAAGTCTTTATCACAATTATTTGATCTAGATCCATTTCACGAAACTATTCAAGAATGGATATTGCTATGTGATTTAAAAAATCTTAAGGATTTCCCTAATTTAAAAGAACTATTACTTAAACTTTGTGATGGCTATAATCAAATAGGAAATTTAGCATACAATTCTAGTGACTATGAAATTTCTTTAGAATGCTATCAATATGCTTTGATGTTATGCCCAACCAGCTATTCATTCATGCGATCGCAATTATTTTACAACCAAGGAATTGTATTTATTAAATCTCAAAATCTGGTCAGCGCGTTAAAGGAATTTGAGGCAGCGATCGCCAATGAACAACAGTTTCTGCCTGCTTATTATCAAAGAGAACGGGTGTTATACGAAATTGAAAATCAATCAAGAAATCACCAATTTACGCATGATTGGTTTAGTCGCAATATTCCATTACTAGCAGAATATTGTAAAAACTTACGTGGGTTACCTAACCTCCATTTCCTAGAAATTGGTAGTTGGGAAGGTCGTTCAACTTGCTGGTTTCTAGAGAAAATACTTACCCATGAGTCAGCTAAAATTAGTTGCATTGATACATTTGAAGGTGAAAGCTATTTAAACTTAGAGCAAAATATTTTACAAAATGTTGAAGAAAGGTTTGATTGGAATGTTGGTTTAATAGGTAGTACTAACAAAGTAAAAAAACAGATTGGGCGATCGCAATATTTACTAAGAAATTTGCCTTTGGCAGCTTATGACCTGATTTACATCGATGGTTCTCATTTGGCTCTAGATGTACTCTCTGACGCAGTATTAAGTTGGGAATTATTGAAGTGCGGTGGGATCATGGTGTTTGATGACTACGATAAGATTTTTCTTGACAATCCATCACAAAATACTAGTATTGCGATCAATGCTTTTATAACTTGCTTTGCTCCTCAACTGACAGTTATCCATCAATCTCATCAAGTCTTCCTCAAGAAACTATAGCAATCTTAAAGAGGTTATAAAAAGCGAACCCCTGACGAATGCCTCTTAATAGTTTGCAAAAATCAACTTACAAAAATCAACTTACAAAAATCTATTGATCATTTCTATAAGTAAGATAATAAATTTATGAATGATTCTGCATTTGTAGTTAAAGAAATAAACGAAGAACAATGGCACGGTATGGCTATAGGTACAATTTTTTCCGAAGATTTAGTTCAAGACTGTATTATTTACTATGGTCATGAAATGTTAAAGGTTAACCATCAAGAGGATATTTTAAATGTTGGTGTTCTCCTTGAAGCCGCGCCTTCAACCCCTCAATTGATGGCAATTGTGAACGATCTTAACTTTGCTTCTCAATTTGACTATATCTATACATTTGATCAGAATTTATTAGCGAAAGATCCAGAGAAATACTTGTTCTTTGTGGTTGGTGGTTGTTGGGTCGCTTCTAGCGATCGCCAAATTCATTCTAAGAACAAATTATGTTCACTGATTGCTTCTCCCAAAAATTTATTAACTGGACATAAGTTACGTCATGAAATTGCCGATAGGTTTAGTTCTAAACTAGATGGAATATTTGGTTCAGGCTATACTACGATTTCACAAAAAATTACAGGATTAAAGGAGTATATGTTCTCACTGGCTATAGAGAACTGTCGAGAACCTTATTACATGACAGAAAAGCTGATTGATTGTTTTATAACAGGAACAGTACCCATTTATTGGGGAGCTAATTTTGTTACTGATTTCTTTAACCCCGACGGCATAATTTTATTCACAGAAATTGCCGAATTAGAAGATATTTTTGCTAATTTGAATGCCGATTTGTATCAAAAAATGTTGCCAGCAATTCAGCAGAATTTCCAAATAGCTCTTGAGAAATACACATCTTATGACCCTTGTGTACGAGTCTATCCAGATATTCCCGACACGTCAGTAATTGTGAATTATAATTTGCATTACGACACTATTTTAAAATCCCATTGTCGATAATCTTCCGAAATTTAATTGTTTTAAGCTGAATCGCTGTGGGTTATGATCCTTTAAATTCTCTTTAAATTCATTTAGGTAATTAAAAGTTCGTGTTAGATATTAAGCTCTTGCGATCGCAGCCTGAACAGGTGCAAGCTCGTCTCAATAGTCGAGGTAAAGGTTACGACATTAGTAGACTGGTTGAACTAGAGCAGGAAGTTCGTGTACTCGAAACCCAGCGATCGCATTTGCAAGCCGAAAGCAACGATATTGGTAAGCAAGTTGGCATCAAAATGAAATCTGGTGCGCTCGAAGCTGAAATTCAAATACTCAAAGCGCGATCGCATGAAGTTAAACAATTGCTGGCTGAACTGGAACCGCAAGAAAAAGATCTGCGCGAAAAAAGCAATTCCCTTTTAATGACTTTGCCTAACTTACCGAGTGAGACCACTCCCATTGGTAAAGATGAAAAAGAAAATATCGAAGTACGGCGTTGGGGTGATAAATACAAAACTACACGTACCGATATTTTACCGCATTGGGAAATTGGCGAAAAATTAGGGATTCTCAACTTTGAACGCGCTGTCAAAATTTCTCAAGCTCGCTTTGTGAACTTAGTTGGTGCAGGAGCCGCGCTCGAACGCGCTTTAATTCAGTTCATGCTGAATACTCATACCGCCAATGGTTATATCGAGGTTGCACCACCACTTTTAGTTAATACTGACAGCATGATGGGTACGGGGCAATTACCCAAATTTGCCGATGATTTATTCAAATGCGCTGAAGATGATCTATGGCTGATTCCTACTGCTGAAGTTCCTGTTACTAATTTGTATCGAGATGAAACCTTTGACGGTGAAAATTTACCTGTGCATCATTGTGCTTATACTCCCTGTTTTCGCCGTGAAGCGGGCAGTTATGGACGTGATACTAGAGGCTTAATTCGCTTACATCAGTTCAACAAAGTTGAACTGGTAAAGTTTGTGCATCCAGAAACATCGGCGCAGGAGCATGAACAGTTAGTTCGCGATGCCGAATCGATTTTGCAAGCTTTGAAACTTCCTTATCGTGTGGTTGAGCTTTGTACAGGTGATATTGGCTTTGGGGCTGCGAAGTGCTATGACCTCGAAGTATGGCTACCTGCTGCAAATACCTATCGCGAAATCTCTAGCTGCTCAAATTTTCATGATTTTCAAGCTAGACGTGCCAATATTCGCTTTAAAAGCAAGGGCAAGAAAGGAACCGAGTTTTTGCATACAATCAATGGCTCAGGTCTAGCGGTCGGAAGGACGATGACCGCTATTCTCGAAAACTATCAGCAACCTGACGGGCGCATCTTGATCCCTGAGGTGTTACAACTTCTCATGAACAAACAATATATTTAAGTATATTTAGGAAAAGCTCGTAAAGTGATCTTTTTCTGAACAATCCCTTAGCGCGAGACGCAATTATGGCAACGATTCATCGACTGCATCCTGACAATCCGCAACCACGCACAATCACCCAAATTGTGACGGCTTTGCGTGGTGGCGCAGTTATGCTCTATCCCACCGATACTGTTTATGCGATCGGGTGTGACCTCATGTCTAAGACGGCTGTACAGCGTGTGCGCCAACTCAAACAAATGTCAAACGATAAACCACTTACTTTTTTATGTTCATCGCTTTCCAATATTTCGGAATATGCGGATGTATCCGATGTCAACTATCGGACAATGAAAAGTCTTGTTCCTGGCCCCTTCACATTCATTTTGCCAGCGACTAAACTAGTGCCAAAACTAGTCCTAAATCCCAAGCGCAAAACCACAGGGATTCGATTCCCTGATCACGAGGTATCACAGGCTCTGATTGAGGCTTTAGGAAATCCAATTATTTCGACATCGGCAAATTTGACAGAGGAAGTTCTCGATGATGAAGATTTTGGCGATCGCAATAAAAATAATAAACAACGCGATGTTCATAACTTACCCAAAATGGAACTATTCGATTACTTTTCTAAATTAGTCGATTTGATCGTTGATGATGGCTCGGATTACCATTATGCAGTTTCTACAATTCTCGATTTGACAGATGATCTCAATCCCCAGATTTTGCGTCAAGGCTTAGGGAAAGTTCCATTTTAAGTTTGAGTATCGTTAATTTTACCTCAAGATAAAATCATCAGTAAAAGAAGCTTAAAGCGCTCTTCTTATTTTCTGTGTACTATTATCAATAATTATTGTTTTTGTTTTTTAGATATCAGATATGCGTACTTTAAAAAAATTGCCGATATTATCACTAGCTATTGTATTGCTAGGTTTTATTGCTTACGGATGGTTATTATCTATTCATAAAGCTGATTGGCGCATTTGGATTCCTGTTGGCGCGATCGCATTTGGCGTGGATTGGTTGTTTTCGGTAGGATGGGCGATCGCGGCTGTGATATTTGTTTTTTTGAAAAAAGACCAGTTTTTACTGTCGCTTGGTATTAGTGTTATTTGGGCAGCGCTAATGTATGTGGCTAGAAATGAACTACGTGCTTTTATGAACAATAGGGGCTGGAATTTTTTTGTGCTGGCGATAATTGCTGGAATAGGGCTAGGATTAGGGTGGTTTACGGATACATTACCGTCAATTCGTAGCTTTGGGGGATCACTAATCAAATAGACTTCAAAAATCTTTGCTTTACAGCAATCTGTTTTCAAAGCTACCACAAATAATAATATAAAACCCATTGTGGGGCTACGCCCTGCGCGTAGTGGGTTTGATCAACAACTGCTGTATGAGGATTTTTGAAATCTATTTAACTCTATTTGATTTTTATGCAGACACTTGCTTTGAGTGATTTTGCCAGTATGAAAAGAGTGCAATATTAATCCATTTTAAAATGTAATAAAGACTTGTAAAGATAATAAAAAATATAATCGTGCCCAAAAAGAAATTAGGATTTTTGAGATTACTAATTGCATTATTAATGAGATAGAGCGGCTGTGTAACTACATCCCAACTATTTAATCGGTTTACTCTTCCCCAGTAAACGGCGATCGCACAAATAAAATTCATGCCTATCTCAATCCCAGTCGTATTTTTGATTAGTTTAATCCAATTCAAGTATTGAATAAGCTTGAGGATTGACAAGACATGGCATTGGAATCCTATCAAAAAGAACAGAAGATATTGAGGGATCAAGATAAAAATCAATCCGTTAGTGGAAATTTCGGGCGATCTTGCATCATATACAAAATGAATAATATCTGTAAGGGTATAAGGTGCATTTGGCAGAAATAAAACAAAAACCACTAGACCTAACCACCAGATAGGATTTTTAGGTAGCCGTTTTGGCGATCGCTTAGCAAATAAAATAAGGCTAAGTATCAATGGAATAATTGCAAGAAAAAGATTCCAGTCCATCCAACCGTATAAATTCGCAAAAAAACGCTCAAATGCTTCTGTCATCATTTATTCTCCCTATAAGCTTAGTTTAGTGAAATTTGACACGATGCAACATACACAAACCTCTAGATTAATTAGGATTAATTTTTATGATAAATAGTTTCCCAATTTCACAGGACTGGATAATCGCGATCGCGCTGAATACTATTCTCGGTGCGATCGCTTTATTATTACCGCGCAAAGTGTTGACCACCGCAGGTATTTGCCATGCATGGGCATTAGGAATTACCGTTTGGGGATGCTTAGGTTGGCAAGGTTATATTGTAATTTTAAGCTATCTAATCATTGGTTCGGGTGTAACTCGGATTGGGAAAGACATCAAAGAAGGTAAAGGCATTGCTGAAAAGCGTGATGGCGCGAGAGGACCCGAAAATCTCTGGGGATCAGCCGCGACAGGAGCAGTTTGTGCAATTGGTCAAGCGATCGCGCCCAATCCGCTTTGGTTACTAGGCTATGTCGCTAGTCTTAGCACTAAGCTTGCGGACACAACTGCTAGCGAAATTGGTAAAGCCTATGGTAAAAGCACATTTTTAATCACCACGCTCAAACCTGTTGCCGCAGGCACAGAGGGAGCCGTCAGTCTAGAAGGAACGATCGCAGGTATTATTGGTTCGCTATTAATGGCGATGATCGGTTTAGCAGTTGGCTTATTAGCCAGCCCTTGGGATCTCCTTTGGTGCGCGATCGCTGCTTTTATTGCTACAAATATCGAAAGTCTGATCGGAGCAACTTTGCAAGAAAAATATGATTGGCTAACTAATGAACTCGTTAATGGAATTAATACAACAATCGGCGCGGCGATCGCGGTTTTAATTGCAACTGTATTGCCAGTTAAATAATTCAGTTAAACAATAAAACCATCTTCTCTTTCGCGTTGGCGATCGCAAAAAGAAAAAGGGACACTTTGCGTCCCTTCTTTTTGGTTTGGATTAGAGAACTTCAACTTGCATACTTTTCCATTGGGAGAGACTATACGTTTTTAGTTGCAATGCATGAATCGCACCACTATCAAGATGATCTTGAATTGCGCCGTATACTAATTTGTGTTGCTTAATCATTGATAAGCCTTCAAATTGTTCAGCTACAACGATCGCGGAAAAGTGTTGACCATCATTATTAGGGTCATCAACCTGAATTTTGGCATTAGGTAAGGCAGAGCTAATTAATTCGGCAATATTATTGTGGGAAATCATGTGGGACAAACTCAAAATATACAAAATGTAAATAGCTGTTCACATTGTGCCATATTGCAAGGGTAGAGAGTATATGAAGCACACATCCTTCTTTGGGGTTTCATGAAAAAATGATAGGATAAGTCGCGCTTTGAGCCATCCATCCTACAGATTTGAAATAGAGATTTCATGCAAATTGCAACTTGGAATGTAAATTCAGTTCGGACGAGGATTACCCATATTTGTGATTGGTTGCAAGCCAATCCTGAAGTTGATTTGCTATGTTTACAAGAAACAAAAGTTACTGATGTGGACTTTCCGCATACACCATTTACTGACTTAGGCTATCAAACTTATATCTATGGTCAGAAGTCTTATAACGGTGTAGCCCTAATCTCGCGATCGCCTGTTCAAGATATTCAAATGGGATTTGCATCAGTATTGGGTAGTATCGAAAATCCTAGCTTAGATGATCAAAAACGCTTGATTACCTGCAAATTTGGTGATATTCAAATCGTGAATATGTATGTACCAAATGGCTCGGAAGTAGGGAGCGAGAAATATGCGTATAAATTGCTTTGGCTGAAATTATTAGGCGAATATTTACAAGCTTTGCTTGTCAAAAATCCGAATGTGCTAATCTGCGGTGACTTTAATGTGGCGATCGCTGATTTGGATATTCATGATTCGAAGGGTCGTGAGATGAAAGTGATGTCAACTGACATTGAGCGCGAGACACTGGCTGAAGTCTTAAACATTGGCTTTAAAGATGCCTTTAGGAAGTTTGAATCTGCGGGCGGTTACTATAGCTGGTGGGACTATCGTTCGGGAGGTTTTCAACGCAATCGCGGTTGGCGGATTGATTATCATTTTTTGACAGAAGCGCTTTATGAAAGAGCGACGGCTTGTGCGATCGATGTCGAACCACGCAAGCTCACTCAACCCAGTGATCACGTTCCTGTGATTGTGACAATTGATTAGCTGCCACACTTTACGCTTTAATCAAATCTAGATATTTTTAAAAGTATCTGCACTTTATTCTCAATTCAGCATTATTCTCAATTCAGCGACAAGAAAAGTTTAGATATGAAATACCGCATCTTTTTGGCGATCGCATTACTCATATTGCTTTTGTTTCCCCAGCCTGCATGGGCAGCAAATCCACGCCAAGTCGTCCAATTACAATCCACTAGAAGCTGTCAAGTTTGTGATCTAACTGGAGCTTATTTACCAGTTAGCAATTTGGACTATACCTATTTACTTGCCTCTGATCTCAGCAAAGCAAACTTATCAGGAGCAAGTATTACTTTCTCTAACCTCAGTCGTGCCAATCTCAGTGAAGCTAATCTGAGCTATGTCAATCTCAAGCGCACCAAAATGTTGCTGACTAACTTTACTAATACGATCTTTAATAAAACAAATCTAACTGAAGCGGATCTTACAGGTTCCACGATATCGGCAGCACAATTGGCAAAAGCGAAGTTATGCAAAACGGTTTTGTCAGATGGATTAATATCAAATCGTGATTGTTAAAGCTTACTTTAGCCCACTACTTATTTAGGTATTGCAATGTCAAGCGCGATCGCATTTAAGCACTTCACTTTATATTTTATTATTTATATAGTTGTCAGCTTAGTTGTTTATCTAATGACTTCTATCTCTTCTTTAGGTTGGATAATTGCATTCTTTACCCTTTTACCGTTTTACAGTCTTTGTGGAGCTTCCATACTCTCCATTAATTTAAAAAATCGTAATGCAACTGTTAAATTCTACAAATTTTTACTCCTACCTATCTTTATATTTCAACTTACAAAAATCCTGTCTAGCCCCGCTAGCTGCTACGGCTGGAGTCAAGGCAAGAGTTGTTATTCCTTTATTCAAGCCCTGTTAAGCAACGAAAACCTCAATAGTTTTTCTGAAAATATCGCTCATTGGGAAATAGTAGAAAGTGTATTCCCCGTGGCTTTAGTTTTATATATAATTTCGACAGCTGCTTTTTTGATTTCGATGCGTATTCAAAATTTTACTGACAAATGAAGCTTTACAAGAGAAAGTGCAAAGCGTCGTTTAACTTCCTAATTGCTCCAATGATTTACCAGTAACTCGACAGATGCGCCAATCGGGGAGAACCTCTGCGCCAATACGAGTATAAAAAGCGATCGCAGGTTCATTCCAATCTAAAACTGACCACTCAAAGCGACCATATTTTCTCGCAACCGCAATTTGAGCGAGATTGCTAATTAGAGCTTTACCGATTCCCATACCGCGATATTCAGATAGCACAAACAAATCTTCTAAATAAATGCCTTTACAGGTTAAAAAAGTGGAATAGCTGGTAAAAAACAAGGCAAATCCAACGATTTGATCGAGCTCTATTTCTGCTACTAAGGCTTCAATACAAGGCTTTGTACCAAACATATCTTCTTGCAAGGCTTCCATATTGCCTGTGACTTTATCGCTAAGCTTTTCATAGTCTGCAAGTGCCAGAATTAAGGAAAAAATAGCAGGAACGTCTTCAATAGCCGCTGGACGAATTGTAAATTGAGCTTGGGTCATGAGCGTAAACGTTTTTGGGTCTGGTTGGGAGTGGTCATATCATGTACGATAAAGTTAATTTTTGTTAACTTTTTTTGTTAAACGACTTATGAATCTCACGCTTTCTCCATCACAAATATTGCTTTATGGTATCGCGATCGCAGGGGGACTTATATATTTACCGTATATGGTTGTTGCCTATGCACGCGTGAGTATTGGCATGGACATGAATGCGCCAAGAGCGATGTTTGATCGCTTGCCAGACTATGCGAAACGAGCAACATGGGCGCACCAAAATTCTTTTGAGGTATTCGCACTGTTTGCAGCGGCGGCACTCGTTGCCTATGTCACAAATGTTGCTTCCGATAAAACTTCGCTCTATGTCATCGCATTTTTAGCCGCAAGATTTTTGTTCAGTGCGTTTTATATCTTAAATTTACCGTGGTTGCGATCGCCAATGTGGGCAATCAGCATGGTCTGCATTGCCAGTCTTTTTTCCGCTAGCCTTATTACTTAACTTACAACAGTTGTTGATCAAACCCACCACAACAAGGGTCGCAGGGCGAAGCCCCGCAATGGGTTTTATATTATTATTTGTGGCAGGTTTGAAAGCAAATTGCTGTAAAGGGATAGTTAGCGCTTTGTGCCGACTATCCTTTACTTATAACCTGCGGCTTGGAGCGCAAAAAGATGGGCATAACGTCCATCTGCTTCTAATAATTGCTCGTGACTGCCTTGCTCGATAATTTTTCCATCTGCTATGACAATGATTTTATCTGCCATTCGCACCGTTGAAAATCGATGAGAAATTAAAACCACCATCTGATCTTTAGTGAGAGAACGGAAATGATTGAAAATATTCATCTCTGCTTCTGCATCCATTGCGGCTGTAGGCTCATCTAAGACAAGAATGTCGGCTTGCGATCGCATAAAAGCTCGTGAGAGGGCAATTTTTTGCCATTGTCCACCTGATAATTCTTGACCACCTTTAAACCATTTGCCTAGCTGCGTACCAAATCCTTGCGGCATATTATTTATAAATGGTTTTGCCATCCCTTTTTCAGAGGCAACTTCCCATTCTTGACTGTCATTGAGATGTTCGATATCACCGACCCCGACATTCTCTCCCACTGTAAATTGATACTGCACAAAGTTCTGAAAAATCACGCCAATCCTTTTTCGCAATATATCAATATCCCAATCATTTAAGTCCACTCCATCTAACAAAATCCTGCCACTGCTGGGTGTATATAGCCTCGTTAACAGCTTGATTAAGGTAGTTTTTCCCGAACCATTTTCACCCACAATCGCGAGTTTTTCGCCGTGATGTAAATGCAGCGAGATGTCCTGTAAAACTGGCTGTTGACTCTCTGGATAGCTAAAAGAAACATTCTCAAATATGATTCCTTCGGGCGCAATTCCTTGTCTAATTTTGCCTTGAGATTGAGGAATTGGCTGTTCTAGAAATTCATAAAGATTGGCAAGATAGAGATTGTCTTCATACATGCCACCAATGGAAGTTAGCGCCGATGCGAAAGTAGATTGACCTTGACGAAATACGACCAAATACATCGTCATCTCGCCTAGGCTGATTTTGCCAGCGATCGCTTCGATTACCATCCATGCGTAGGCGGCGTAAAATGCACCTGTGCTGAGCAATCCTAATATATAGCCCCAAAATCCTTTTTGAATCGTGAGATTACGATCTTGATCGTAAAGACGATCAAAAACATCGCGATAACGCTGCAATAGCATTTCGCCTAACTGATAGAGCTGGACTTCCTTTGCATAGTCTTCTCTCGCTAGCAAAGTCTCTAAATAATGTTGCTGACGGGTTTCGGGCGATCGCCAGCGAAATAGTCGAAATGCGTGTTCTGAAAAACGAGTCTCTGCAATAAAAGAGGGAATCGCTGCTAATACAAGGACAACTACTGCCCAAGCTGAAAAATTTAATAACAATCCGCTAAAGGTCAGCAGGGTCAGCGCTGATTGCCCTAAACCAAAGATTCGACTAATCAGCGATAAAGGACGACTGGAAGCTTGCGATCGCGCTTGCGTCAACTTGTCATAAAATTCTGAGTCCTCAAAATGAGCAAGATCGAGTGTGAGGGATTTTTCTAAGATCAACACATTTACGCGCTGTCCCAGCAAAACTCGTAGCAGTGATTGACATACTACTAGCCCTTTTTGAGAAGCTGCCAACACGATCAGCGCGATCGCCTCAAGTCCCACATAACTTAGAGCCAAATTGCGATCGCCGATCAATCCACTCCGAGCAGACAACACCACCCCATCGACAATCAATTTACCAACATAAGCGGTCGCCGCAGGTAATAGTCCACTAACGAGCGTAAAAATAGCGATCGCTATGGTCAAAATTCGGCTGGTCGTCCAGACTAATCTTAAAGCTTTGATTCCAAATTGAAATATTGACAAAGACTCTCGTAAAGTCTTTTTGAATGAATTCTTTTTCACTTTATCTTTTTTACTTTATCTTTTTCAACTTATACATATGCCTATCTATTTGTCAGCGATCGCTTAATCGATCTCCAGTAAGCTTGTAATGGAAACTGCGTATACTGACGAGTAATTGATAGCAGCACAAAGAGATGACCAATGAATGTGGCGATCGCCCAGAATTTTGGAAACCATGCTAAGGGAACATCAGGTTCTGGTGGGAAGAGATAGGCGGCGAGACTGGCGATCGCGGTTGGCACTAACACTAACAAAATCCCTAAAATACTTAGCCAACGGCTTGTATAGACTTGCACAGCATTAGCATTTTCCCATCGTTTACCAGTCCAAACCCATCTCAGATTTGAAATCGTATCTGCCATCCTCAGGGTCTTCTGATCTGCTCCATGCTCTTTTTCGAGCATGAAAATATGACTGCAAAAGTTGCAAGCAAAAGACTCCATCATCGGCATCTCGGCGATCGCGCCACGCATACAGACTGGACAAGGGGTAGTTTGAGATCGCGAACTAAAATAATTCATGCATTCATCTACACTTTCGTCTACTTTCAACTAAATGATTCAACTAAATGATACATGGTCAACGCTTTGTCCCGACCAAATACCGTTTAGCCTACATTGTAGAACAATTAACCTAAGCCACTTGTTTATAGATTATTTTAGCTGCGATCAGATCGATATCATTGCAGAGGTTGATCTTGGAGAGCCAATCTGGGAAATAAAATCACGAAGAAGACCATCCATGCCGATATGGGAATAGCCACCAGAATCGATAACCAAACTATTTTAAAAAGCAGCCAACTGCCGCTAATAATTGAGATGCCAGTCAGCACAATTGACCAAGGCTGACACCACCAAGGCTTATGATTCCAAACACTATCAGGTTTTTCTAAAGTCATTTTTTTGAGTTCCAATATTTTACTTTTCTATTTTACATACGTTCTAAAACGCGAATACCAAGCAGATTTAAACCAAGCTTGAGAGTTTTTGCAGTGATATCGCAGAGACTGAGGCGTGAGATTCGCTCTGATTCCTCAGCTTGCAAAACAGGACACTGCTCAAAAAATTGATTGAACTTTTGACTGAGTTCAAAGAGATACTGACAAAGACGATTCGGGAAAAGTTCTTCGGCAACTGCATCGATCGCTTCGGCAAATTGCAACAAATGCTTAGCGAGAATAATCTCTGGCTCAGTAGTGAGACGCACCGCATCAACATCTAAACTCGCAAAATCAATATCACCTTTGCGCCCAATCCCTTTCACCCGCACATAGGCATAAAGCATATAGGGCGCAGTGTTTCCTTGCAAAGCCAGCATCTTGTCAAAGCTAAAGATGTAGTTGCTAGTGCGATTTTGAGAGAGGTCGGCGTACTTTACTGCACCGAGTCCGACTGCTTCCGCTACATCTTGTTTAAACTCGTCCGATGCTTCAGGATTGCGAATCTCGATATCAGCAAGTGCACGAGTGATCGCTTCTTCTAAGAGACTCTTCAGCGGAACCGTATCACCTGATCGCGTTTTAAATTTTTTGCCATCGTCACCCATTACCAACCCAAAAGGAACATGAGTAGTTTGCACCGTTTCAGGAATCCAATTCGCTCTCTGGGCAACTTGGAAGACTTGAGCAAAATGCCCTGATTGACCAATATCGGTCACATAAATAATCCGTGTCGCTTTGTCTTCACGAATCCGATAACGCAAAGCAGCAAGGTCAGTTGTCGCATAGTTGTAGCCACCATCGGTTTTCTGGACGATCAAGGGCAACGGTTGACCATCTTTATTACTAAAGCCTTCCAAAAAGACACATAAGGCTCCCTGATCTTCTTGCAGCAAGCCAGTTTCGCGCAGGTCAGTCACTACATCCGCCAAGAAAGCATTATAAAAAGATTCGCCACGTTCTTCTAATTGAATATTGAGCGTGTCATAAATCTTTTGAAATTCGCGGCGAGACTGTTCGCAAAGTAATTTCCAAGCTAGTTTGGCTTCAGTCCCTCCTGCTTGTAACTCCACTACTGCTGAGCGAGAAGTTTCTTTAAAAGCTTCATCTTCATCAAAGCGTTTTTTAGCGGTGCGATAGAGTTCTACTAAGTCGCCGATCGCGATCGCATCAGCTTTAGTGAGAGCATCGGGATAAACTTCGCGCAAAAAGGTAATCAACATCCCAAATTGAGTTCCCCAATCGCCGACATGATTTAAACGCAGGACTTCATGCCCTTGAAATTCTAAAATCCGTGCAATACTGTCACCGATAATCGTCGAGCGCAAATGTCCAACGTGCATCTCTTTAGCAATATTTGGACTAGAGAAATCGACAATGATCCGATCAGGTTTTTCGACGGCGGCGATCGCAAGGCGATCGCTTTTTTGCATTTTTGCTAATTGGGATTCTAAATAACTAAGTTTGAGCTTTAAGTTAATAAATCCTGCCCCTGCGATCGTCGGTGTCTCAAACATATCGTTAACTTGCAAATTTTCAATTATTTGCGCGGCAATATCTTGAGGCTTTTGTTTAAGTTTTTTAGTTAAGCCCAAAGCCGCATTGCATTGATAGTCACCAAATTTGGCATCTTTAGAAGGTGCGATCGCTGGATCATAGTTTGTATATTCTTCACCAAAAGCCGAGGCGATCGCCTGAGAGAAACGAATTTTTAAGTCGGATAAAACAGAAGTGGTCATTGGGTGTATTTTGCTTTCAGCCTAAGGTGATCAATATAACGTTTTTTGCGATCGCATCAGTCCATTTGTATTGACATACTCCCCTGTTTAGAAAACGTGGGATTCTAGTTTCAAGCAGCAATAGCAACCCTTACGGATCGACTTACATCACCTAGAATAAATGTTGAGGCTCTAACATTTTAATACTTATAGCTGCGTTCTCATCCCTATCATTG
>JAYVVP010000036.1:0-2213 GCA_043786935.1 Pseudanabaena sp.
TTCTGCTTAACCCGAACTGACGTTGAATAACCAAGATTATTGCCACGGACTAAACTGGCTGCGCCAACATTGACAAGGCGTAGGTGCATACCCACAAGGAACGAGACATCTTTTGTTCCCCATTTGTAGTTATTACCGCCATTGTGTTGAGCGCGATCGTACCCCATGATCGAGACTGGTAATTGGAACCGAAAGTCCTCCTCATCGGAAATATTGGATTGGTGCGGTAAGTCAACATCACAAATCGGTACGGCTGAAAAACTGGCACTACTCATACTTTGACTACTTTCTATTTCTATTCCTACCTCACGGATGGCTTCGCGCTCTAGATCAACTTGAAACTCAGTGGGAGCGATTGGTTCGAGATGAAAGTAACGTGGTTCACAGCCTTCCCAAATTTGGATCACTTTGGCAGTATTTATTAATTTATTGGGCATATTTCTGCACTATGGTAGCGATGCTCAAAAGTACTACACGCTCAAATATAAAACTGGCTTGATAACAGAAGGCTTTTTTGCCAGTTCGCGTAATCCTAATTATTTAGGAGAAATCTTGATATACGTTAGTTTTGCAATATTGGCTCAGCATTGGATTGCTTTCCTAATTCTAGGTAGTTTCTTTGCAGGAGTTTTTGTTCCTAATATGCTCAAAAAAGATAAATCTCTTTCCAAATATCCTGAATTTGAGGCATATAAAGCAAGATCTGGATTGTTGTTACCCAAGCTATTTCCAAAGGTACAGCCCACTCTTCAAGAGAACTAAGATAAATACTCTAAGGATTGTAATGGCGGTAAGACACGCTTTTTTGTTTTAGTCAGTCGATAAAGAAGTAAAAAGACAGTTTCAATAGCAATCGTTCTAGTAGAAAAGCTAATTTTGATTTTTCCACTAGAACGTAACATGATCGCTAAGATTCATAAATAGTTTCATCTTCTTTGCGCCAAGCAGGATCGACCATACAAATAAAGATCAATGGTTCCTTGCCACTGTTGCGAATAAATTGTTTAGCGTTAGGTGGGATATAGATCGCATCACCAACACTGACATCTTGAACCTCATTGTCAATATGCATTACGCCTGTACCCGTCAAGATGTAATAAACCTTAGAAGTTGATAGCGAATGAGGTTGGGAAACCTTTCCCACTGGTAAGATCGCATGGGGCGAGGCTATAGCCTAAATCAAGGGGTTGTTTATCAGGGTGAAGTAGCTCTCGTAACAAAGTCCCATCACCTGCAATAAACTCCTCACATTCGTTAAGATTCCTAACCAGCATTACTTTTATTCCTTAATTTTAATTTTGCCTATGTCATCTATAGCTAAGTTACCAGAGTGCGATCGCTGTCTCAACAGTGCTCATAGCAATTACCTTATCTGTGCGATCCATCCTAAAGGCATTGATGGTAAGTCATGTCCAGATTTTGAGGCAGATGGAAACGCCGATGAATTATAATGTCCTGATGGTTACACCTTTATTGACGATCAACTGGTTAAGTTACCAGTGACCTATGAAACTAATCATGAGTCAAGTTTGACCAGAGCGGAGCAATATCAAATTTTAATGACTCATCCCATGTTTACGGGTATGTGTCCGCAATGTCGTTATGCGTATCCTAGCGATCGCCTTAATTGGAATTGTCCTATATGTGAATGGCAGGGCGACTAATTCCTAATTGGGGTCAAGGCGATGCTCTGGGATTAATGCAGCAGCTTGGAGTCATTTTCTTGCCTAGTCCAAAATTATTGCCGTACATCTTGAAAGGCATTGTATCCAAACTATTCAAAAAATCCGATTAGAAATGAATAAATAGATACGAATCTAAGTGATTATCTATCTATAGAATACTTTTTCTTCTGTATTTACCATTAATAATAAATTACATAAAATCAAGATTGCGGAAAAACGTTAATGAGTGGACTTGGTGGCTTAAACAAAACCCCTAACGGAGTAGTTCTGGGGATGGTACAACTGCAACTACCAACAGTTGTTACGAGAGAAGACTTAGTAGCCCAGACCCAACGCATCTGTGAGATAGTAGGTAAAGCCCGACGGAACATGCCAACAATGGACTTGGTTGTATTCCCTGAATACTCATTACACGGTTTATCAATGGATACAAATCCAGATATCATGTGTAGGCTAGATGGGGCAGAGGTAGGGGCACTGCGACAAGCCTGCATTGACAATAATATTTGGGGTTGCTTTTCTTTAATG
>JAYVVP010000037.1:0-16905 GCA_043786935.1 Pseudanabaena sp.
AAAAGAGGCGATCGCTTCCTACAGTAAAGCAATTGAGTTAGCTCCACAGTATGCAGTTGCCCATTTTGCGATGGGAATTTCGCTTTATGAGAATCGTGATTATCTAAGCGCGATTGATTCTTATAAACGAGTAATGGCGATTGATCCTAATTTCCCTAATGTTTATTACAATCTTGGCTTGGCTTATAACCAATTGGGCGATCGTCAAAATGCAATTCCTACTTTTCGGAAGGCGATCGAGCAAGATCCACGCAATGCTGATATTTATGCGGCTCTAGGTAGTTCTCTTTTGCGCGAAGAAAATATTACTGAAGCGGGAGTAGCCTTTAAGCGTAGTACGGAAATTAATCCACGGATAGCAAGTACTTTTAATGGCTTGGGGCTTGCTTTGCGTCGTCAAGGTGATTTTGCAGGGGCGATCGCAGCTTATGAGCAATCAATTGCGATTAATCCTAATTACGCAGCGGCTTACAACAATCTTGGTCGGGTGCTGTCTGATCAAAGTCGTAATCTTGAAGCAATTACCGCTTTTCGTCGGGCGATCGCGATCGATGCTAAGAATGCAGTTGCCTATAGCAATCTCGGCAATTTATTGCGTTCTCAAGGCGATAGTGATGAAGCGATTGATGCTTTTCAAAAAACGATCGCGATTGGTAAAGAAGATTTGTGGATGGACTACACCAGTTTAGGGCTTGCCTATGCTGATCGCGGTAAGCTAGGCGAAGCGCAAACTGCTTATTTCAAATCCTTATCTTTAAATCCTAAGTTCGCAAAAGCGCATTTTGGTTTGGGTGCGTTATACACTCTCAAAGGTGAAGTCAGCAATGCGATTCGCTCTTATCAAGAAGCGTTGAAGCTATACGAAGAAAATCGTGATGTGGAATGGATTAAGCGCACTCAACAAGCTATCCAAGCATTACAAGGAATTACTTAAAACTTAGATAAAACCGATAACTTAGTGAGGTATAAAGTGCCGCCGTAAGTTATTGGTTTTATCTATACTCACAGGTAGTTTTAAGCTTATTAACCTTTATTTCCAGAAATCTTGTTTAATTAACATTCCGTAATCTTTTGCTAATTGCCAAGTTTTAGGATAGAGCGATCGCTCAAATTCTTCATGAGTTTTAAAATCTGCTTCAAGTCGAATTAACGAAATGTCCCAAGCATGGTCAAACATATCATCCCAATATTCCAAAATTGTTTCATTGTTTGCAACATCACGTTTAATATCTAATTGCGCTCTGAAAACATATCGTTCCCAATCGTGGAACCTTTCTGGTAAATCTAAAAACATCCGCTTCATTGAATAAGTTAGCACTGTTATAAGTGAGTCTGTTATCCACTTTTTTTGCTCGTAAATGAGGCTTTCGACCTCATCAATTAAGTTTTCTAGATCAAGATTCTCAAAATCTTTTTCGCGTAATTGCTTTGCAGTCAATTGCACCCATTTCGTAAAGTCTGTATCGTTCAAAGATTTGCTCATTTTTTCACTTTATCTAGTGACGTGATCGCCTAAAAAACTATCCAATACCTCTTAGGATACCAATACTAAAACTTTATAATCGCCGCAATTTGGGCAGGGTAATTGCTTATCGCTTTTAAGACAACGCATATCTGCAAAATTAATTATTTTGCTGCAATCACAAGGGTCATAAGTGAGTCTTTCAAAGCTAACCACCCTAGTATAGCGATCTAGGTTTTAGATTGTTATAAGCTTAAGTAGGATATGGCTTGTGCCAAGCAAGGCGAAGTACAAACCATAAAAAAATTATGGAGTTTTGAAATATAAGCATGGGATTTTTAGAAGGTCAGGTAGCGATCATCACAGGTGCATCTCGAGGGATTGGACGTGCGATCGCAGTTGCACTAGCCACTGAAGGTGCAAAGGTTGTTGTAAATTATGCCAGTTCTGCTAGGGCTGCCGAAGAAGTTGTTGCTGAAATTAAAGCTAGTGGTGGTGAGGCGATCGCTATTCATGCCGATGTTTCTCAAGAGGTTCAAGTTGACGGTCTATTCAAATCAGCGATCAACACATGGGGGCGAGTGGATATCTTGGTAAATAATGCTGGTATCACCCGCGACACGCTTTTGCTGCGGATGAAGCTAGCAGATTGGCAATTAGTGATCGACCTCAATCTGACGGGTGTATTTTTAGCTACTCGTGCTGTATCTAAGATCATGCTCAAGCAAAAATCGGGACGGATTATTAATATTGCCTCAGTGGCTGGACAAATGGGCAATCCTGGTCAGGGCAATTACAGTGCGGCCAAAGCTGGGGTAATTGGGTTTACAAAGACTGTTGCGAAGGAATTAGCGAGTCGCGGTATTACTGTAAATGCGGTTGCTCCTGGATTTATCGCCACTGATATGACGGCTGATCTGGCAAATACCGATGAGATTCTCAAATTTATTCCGCTAGGACGCTATGGCAAGCCTGAAGAAATCGCGGGTATGGTGCGATTTTTGGCATCTGATCCTGCGGCTGCCTACATTACAGGACAAGTGTTTAATGTTGATGGTGGCATGGTGATGGCATAGATTAAAAAAGAGCGCTCTGCACTCTTTTTTAATCTGAATATCTAGGGAAGGACTTTATGAAACGCTCATTGAAAATTTTTGGTCAAGTTTTTAGCATCCTTTTATTTGCATTTTGCTGCGTTGTAATTAGCCCTAAATTAGCGATCGCCTCACCAGTTAACCAAAAGACAATTGGAGTTAATTTTACTAAACAACCTGCGATCGCGATTAAAGTCAGCCTTAGCAATAAGGCTAACGAACTTAAATTTACTCCTGATCACTTCAATTTTGAATCTGGCAAACGTTACAAGCTAATGCTAAGCAATCCCAGTGAGAGCAAACATTATTTCACTAGCAAAGATTTTGCTGATGCGGTCTGGACGCAAAATGTCGTTGCGGGTCATGTTGAAATCAAAGGCAATATTCGCGAACTTGAATTGCGCCCAAATACAACCGCCGAATGGACTTTTGTGCCGATAAAATCGGGCACTTACGAGTTGCATTGTGCGATCGCGGGTCATACTGAAGCAGGAATGCGCGGCATTATTACAGTTCTACCAAGTGCTTAAAATTAGCTTGCATCCCATTACCATAAAGATCTTAAAAGATTAATTACTAAAAGATTAAATTTTCATGCGTTTAATATTTGCTGCTTTTCTTGTCTTGTCTTTACTTTTTACGCCTATAGCGATCGCACCAGTACAGGCGCAAATTAACATAACTGAAACAGAATCTAAGCAACTAGATGTTTTAGTCAAAAAAGCTTTTGATGCAACTAATGCAGGTGAATTTACTATTGCAGAGGAATATTGGACAGATTTAATCAAACTTTATCCTGATAATGCCGCAGGTTGGAGCAATCGCGGTAACTCAAAAATGAGCCAAAATCGTCCCCAAGAAGCGCTAGTGGATTACAACAAATCGGTAGAACTTGCGCCCGATTTTCCCGATCCTTATCTCAATCGTGGTGCAGCGTTGGAAGGTTTGGGCAAATGGGATGAGGCGATCGCGGATTATAATCGCGTTTTAGAACTTGATCCTAAAGATGCAGCGGCGTATAACAATCGCGGTAATGCTAAAGCAGGGCTAGGTAAATGGGAAGAAGCGATCGCGGATTATCAAATAGCGATGAATGTCAATTCGCGGTTTAGTACTGCCTTTGGAAATAATGCGATCGCTCTCTACCAAGTCGGTTCTCAGGTTGGTAAAACCACTGAAGCAATTAAGGCAATGAAGACTGTGTTACGCAAATATCCCAACTTTACCGACGTTCGAGCCGCCTTGACTGCAGCGCTCTGGGCAAATCAAAAACAAGGTGAAGCTGAAAGTAATTGGGTTTCTGTGCTTAATCTTGATCCACGCTATCGCGATATTGATTGGGTAAAAAATATCCGTCGTTGGCCGCCATCGCTAGTTACGGCACTCGAAAAGTTTTTAACTTTGAAATAATCCGTTATAGAAAAGTAGGAGCCTTGCTAAGCAAAGCTCCCACTTTTTACAAAATTAACTAGTTAATTAGTTGTGGGGGGAATTGAAATTTTAATCTCGCGGCGTTGTTGATCTCTAAAAGAGGAAACGGCTTCATCGAGAGATTCGGCTTGATTGGCTCGAAACTGCTCAGGTGATTTGCCTCCAGCAAGGTTGATATTATTAATTAATTGAAGTAAGTTCAGATTACTGCCACCGACACTAAGCGCTCCTCTTTCTTGTTGTTGAGTATCTCGTAAAGTTTGCTCAGAAAGCGTAGAGGCGTTATTGACTTGAGCGATCGCGCTAGTTGACAACATCGTTGCTGATAAAAGGCTCGTAACGGCTAAAGAAATTGTTTTCAAGATCATGATTTTAACTTTGCGATAACATCTGATTCCTAGTTTATACCAAATTTTTTAAGCAATATTTAAAACCAAAAAAGATAGATCGTGCAAACGCCGCCTAACTCTTCTAAATTGAATAATCTAGTGGAAATGACTTGGCATCTTTTGGCTCGATATGCACATATTGCTGTGGCTGTAATTTCAACTCATCAAAACGTTCGCGAGTCAGATGAGCAGTTAAAACTTGTCCATCGCTTAGCACTAACTCAGCCTGAACTTCCCAACCAAGATGAATCAGTCGAGTAATTCGTGCGGAGATAGAAGTACTAGTTGCCTCAGTCTCGATCAGAATATCGCGAGGACGAATGTAGACATCTTCACTGGCGCTATGTTTATGGATCTGATGGAATTCGCTAACGCGATCGCGATTAGCAGGAAGTACATTCACTGGCCCAATAAAACTCATTACAAATGGAGTGGCAGGATTGTCGTAAACTTCAGCAGGTGTACCAATCTGCTCAATTTTGCCTTTGTTCATCACCACAATTTGATCAGCTACTTCCATCGCTTCTTCTTGGTCATGGGTAACAAAAACACTGGTTACCTGCACTTCATCATGAAGGTTGCGTAGCCAAGCACGCAGTTCTTTGCGAACTTTGGCATCCAAAGCTCCAAATGGCTCATCTAGAAGCAACACACTCGGTTCGACCGCAAGGGCACGGGCAAGTGAGACTCTTTGACGTTGTCCGCCAGATAGTTGGGAGGGATAGCGATTGCCAAGTCCTTTGAGTTGCACTAATTCCAGTAATTCATCAACGCGTTCAGCAATTTTGGTTTTAGACTGTTTACGAATTGCTAGTCCAAAGCCAATATTTTCACGAATAGTCATATGCTTGAAAAGGGCATAATGCTGAAACACAAAGCCAATGTTGCGATCTCGTACATCCTGATCAGTTGCATCCTTCCCTGTAAGAAAAATTTTGCCGCTATCAGGAGCTTCAAGCCCTGCAATCACTCTTAACAGGGTGGATTTTCCAGAGCCAGAAGGACCCAATAACGCCACCAATGAGCCAGTTTTGACCTCCAGATTGATGTTATCGAGAGCTACATAATCGCCAAACTGCTTA
Organism: Pseudanabaena sp.; assembly: GCA_043786935.1. Lineage (GTDB taxonomy): Bacteria > Cyanobacteriota > Cyanobacteriia > Pseudanabaenales > Pseudanabaenaceae > Pseudanabaena. The sequence continues at coordinate 5,459 of JAYVVP010000037.1, forward strand.
CTTACATTTTCTACAACAATGCCCACGGTGCACTTGCCTCAAATTGTCTTGAAATTACTGAAGGTATAGCTTTCAAAAAACCACAGCTAATCTATGTGTTTACCGTTGATTAGGAAACCCATAGTACATCACTTTGGGATGATATAAACCCTAAAAACTTCTAATATGTTTGGCAAATCCTTAAAAGTATAAGGAAAGTGCTAAGCGCTCTATTTTCGTTTTAGGCTTTTACATACAGTTTGTCGCTAAAGTGGATATATAGATCACCGCCAAACTATCAAGACACTGTGGGAAATTGTGGCTTAATTTCAAGAATTTCCTGTAATTTATGTTTATGAGATCAACTCCGTTTATTCCGATCGCCGTATTTATACTTACCCTTGCTTTATTAGGTTGGGGATATTTTCGTTCACGCAAGTTTGGCAAGCTAGGACTGCTTTCTTGGCTACAATTTGTAGCGCTAATGTCACCTTGGCTGGTCTACTTTGGCTTGTTTGTGTCGGGTGTTTTTATTACTTTTACGACGCTATTATTTTTATTGCTTAGTTCAACGATCGCCTATGTGGTGATTGGCAATCAATTGCGTAAAGCTGCTTTAGCTGAAAGAGCAGAGATTGAGCAAAAACTTAAACAAGATCTGGAAGCCTCAATTGGCGATCGCCCTAATCTATCCAGTGATCTGTCAAACACCCCACCTATTAATACTCCAATTGCGTTAGCAATGGCTCAGGGCAAGACTCAGCTAAAAGTTTTTCAAGCAGTTCCTGCTGAAGAAATGAAGCAGATCCAAGGGATTTTTGGGATTGAAACCTATTACGTCACGGAAACTATTCCCTATCAAGAGGGAGCCATTTTTAAAGGTAATTTGCGTGGTGAGCCTGACGTGGTTCATGATCGCTTATCAAATTCATTGCGCGATCGCCTTGACGATAAATACAATCTCTTCTTAGTCGAAGGTAAAGATCAAAAACCTGTAATGATCGTCCTGCCTACTAAAATTAATGCTTTTGCCGAAAACAATACAATTCCTCAAAAAATATTGATTGCGGTATTAATTGTTGCTAATAGCTATACAGCCTTGAATTTGGGAGCGCAAGTTGCGGGTATTCCCATTGTGCAAACGCCTGCAGAATATTTAATTGGACTACCATTTGCGATTGGGATTGGCGCAATTCTGGGATTACGCGAGTTAGTTATGCGTCTGATGGCGAAAAAATATCAAGTAACTATGAGTTTGCCGTTTCTGTTGCCTTCATCTCAGTTAGGTTCTTTTGGTGCGTTTAGTCGCATTTTGTCACCATTACCAAACCGTACAGCCCTATTTGATATTGCGATCGCTCCCGCATTTTTTAGTGGGGTACTGTCTTTGCTTATGCTACTTATCGGTTTGCGTTTATCAGCAATCGGGATGGGAAGTATTGATATTCCTAGTCAAATTTTCCAAGCATCAGTATTAGCAGGAACCTTAGCAAAAATATTTCTTGGAGATGCCTTACACAATAGTTTTATCTCAATTCATCCTTTAGTGATGTTGGGTTGGCTCGGCTCTGTGATTACGGCTCTAAATTTGATGCCCGCAGGTCAGTTGGATGGCGGACGAATTGTCCAAGCAATCTATGGCAGACGCACAGCAAGTTGGTCAACAGTATTAACCCTGATTTTCTTAGTAATTGCCACAGTCATTAATCCGCTTGCACTCTATTGGGGCGGCATTATTTTGATCTTATTGCGGGATCTGGAACGTCCGATGCTAAATGAGCTTTCAGAAATTGATGGCGATCGCGAAGCTTTAGGGATTATTGCTCTGTTTTGGATGCTAGTCACTTTGCTTCCACTTACTTCTGGAGTTGCCGAACTTTTGGGCATTGGCAATAGTGGACGGCTCCTACCTTAAAACTCATAAAAAAATCAGCAATTTGCCCTGTCTCCTTGCGTATAGATTTTACTTATGAGTTTTAATTGTTGCTGGGATCAGTCTTTTCTTTGTCTGACGCTTTTTTAAAAGGTTTGATCTCAGGTAAGTTGAGTAATGAAGAAGGGATATTAGTGCTTGCACCAAAAGGTTGCGATTGCGTAGCTATAGACTCGGCTATTTTGTTGTCAGTCATTCCTAATAACGATTGAATTGTACCTGGGATCGATTTGGGATCCATAAACAAAACTTTGCTACTCGGACTCTGCCCGATCGCCTGTCCCATCTCTAAATATTTTTGTGCCAATAGATATTGCACAGCTTCTCGACCATGAGGATGTTTTGAGATCGCATCAGCAATGCGCTCAATCGATATAGCGATCGCTTCAGTCTGCTCCAAACGCACTTGGCGTTCTGACTCAGCTAGTACCAAATTAGAAGAAGCCACTGCCTCTGCTTTTTTAATTTCCGATGTCTTTTCACCTTCGGACAGCGAAATCATTGCTTTTTTCTCGATTTCGGCAGCCTTTTGCTTTTCCATAGACTGCAATACTGAAGGCGGAATCGTAATTTCGCCCAACCTGACTCGCAATATTTTAATTCCCCAATCTCCCGTGTCACTAGATATTCCTGCTAGAACCTCTTCATTTATATGGATTTGACCGCCGATAACGTTATCGAGTTCACAACGCCCAATTTGTGTTTGAATCTGGGTTGTGAGTGAACCGATTAAAGATTTGTCAATATCGTTAATGCTATAGCGAGCTTTTTTGAGATCGGTAATTTGCCAATACATTGACCCACTGACATTGACGCTAACGTTGTCAGAAGTCATACAAGGTTGAGGCTTAAGTTCTAATACCTGCTCACGAGAGCTTTTGATTAAGGAAACGCGATCAAGTAAAGGCAAAACAATATTGATCCCAGGGGCTAAAGTCTTTTGATATTTTCCAAACCTTTCGACTAGAGCGACTTCGCCTTCTTCAATAATCCGAAATGAGCGATAGATATAACTACCGCTTAAAAAAGCAAAGACAATACCAAAAATTGTTGCTTCCATATCCAAATCTCCTGTAGCAAAACGGGCTGTGCAAAGCGCAGTCCGTTTTTAACTCTCAATTAGCTAGCTAATTCCATTTCATGATCGTTCATATGAGTTACAAATTTGGGAGTAAATCTAACTTCATAGGGATAATTTGGGCTAATCGGGCGACCATTCCACTCCGTATGCACGCGGACAATCTCTCCCTCCAATCCTACGATGTCAAAGGCTTTGCCTCTATGCTCAGGATGGTGGAAAACTTTTAAGGCTGCTTTAATGCGAACTCGATCACCGATCTTCATAAATTTTAATATATTTACATTTAAATAATTTTTTTAATTATCGCTTGTGTTTGACATTTCTCGATCAAAATAGGTGAGGATTTTCTAAACCAAACTTGAGAAGTGCTTTTTTAAATTGCAGCTACAACTGCTTCCTTGGCTTCCTTTAACTCGACATCTGGGAGAACTACTTCAAGCTTGGGTGCATGTCCCCAAAATGCTTCTAAATCATAGTATTCACGCTCGGTTTGCATCATCGCATGAACGATCAAATCGCCGTAGTCAAGCAAAATCCATGTACTATCTTTTTCACCAGCAATATTTCTAGGTTTACGTCCAAACTCAATTTCAATCGCCTCTTCAGCAGTACCAGCGATCGCGCGCACTTGAGCTTTAGAAAATCCCGTTGCAATTACAAAATACTCTGCCAAACTAGAAACTTCACCGATCGCTAACAAAACGATATTCTCTCCCTTGCGATCATCAGCCGCGATTACGGCTGCTTGTGCCATTTGATAGCTCTGATCATTTTGTCTGTCAATAAGATTTAGATCTGGGGGTGTAGCGATATCAGTTGCGATGGTCATAGTTAGCAGATGTACTCTTTTATAAATAATTTTAGATACAGCACTATTGTAACTTGATCCTAAATTTTGGCGGTGTTTAAGTTTTGAGCCGACATACTAACCTCTTGCGCTCCTTGATGCTCAGAGTTTTGATCGGTTAATTTAATCTTTTTTGTAATAAAAATCGTTTTGGACGACCCAATAACCAATAATTTAGACTACCTTCTTGGCTATGTAGACGATAACCAAGAATCTCGTAAAGACTACGCGCAGGTTGATTGTCTTCAAGTACATGCATATGTAAGTGCGAAAAGCCCCATTGTTTTACAGTCTGCTCTGCTGCTAACAAAAGTTGCTTAGCCACGCCACGTCGCCGCCATTGAGGATGCACTGCTAAATTAAAAATATAGGGATATTGCTGCATTTCGCTCCAAAGCCAAAATTCACGATGTGACTTGACAGGCACGTAGCGCATACAGATTTCTAGAGAGGCGATCGCTTGAGATTTATTAGCAGGATGGATAGCAACGAGGCAAGCATAGCAAGGAATTTTATCGCCAAAGCGGCTACTGAGATCGAGCATGATGCCATAGCGCAAAAGTGGATACACCCAATCCATAAGAGAGCGCTGCAAAAAATTAGCCTTGCGATCAGGGTTACGATAAAAGCTCTCGGTCAAGATGTCTGATACATGACCAACATCTCTAGAGTTTGCTAGACGAATGGTAAACGGATAGGATTGTCTTTGCACATTTAGCGCTAACCGCATTAGCGACAATACAGTAATGATTTTGGATAATAATTTTGGCGAGCGCTGATATTATCGCTATTTAGGGATAATAACTTAAGTAATTAGCTTAGTAATTTTAGCAAGCGATCGCCAATGCAGAATCTTGATAAACCAGTCCTCGATAAATCAGTCTCTAGCGATAGCAAAATTCGTCCTCGTAAACAATTTGGTCAACATTGGTTGCGTAGCGAAGATGTTCTCAACAAAATTTTGCGGGCGGGACAATTGCAACCAAGCGATCGCATTTTAGAAATTGGACCTGGTACTGGTAATCTCACCCGTTTACTTTTGCCGTTTGTTGAGTCACTCACGGCTGTAGAAATTGATCGCGATCTTTGCGAAAAGCTCCGCAAAACCATGCATCAAAAGAATTTTCAACTTATCGAAGGCAGTATTCTTGATATTCCCCTTCCTTCTCAAACTAATAAAGTTATCGCCAATATTCCATACAACATCACAGGCGAGATTCTCAAAAAGTTATTGGGAACTCTTTCTGAACCAATTCAACAGTTTGAGCAGATTGTCCTTCTAGTCCAAAAAGAAATTGGCGATCGCCTCGCTGCCAAAGCTGGACACAAAGCCTATAACGCGCTCAGTGTGAAAATACAATATCTTGCTGATTGTCAATTTATTTGCGATGTCCCTGCGACTGCCTTTTATCCACCGCCAAAAGTTAACTCGGCAGTCGTTCGCATCCTTCCCCGTCCCCCAATTAACATCGCCAGTGATCCTAAATTTTTAGATCGCTTACTTACTCTCGGTTTTGCGACAAAGCGCAAAATGTTGCGAAATAATCTGATCTCGGAAATTGATCGCGATCGCTTAGTTCTCATTTTGGAATCGATGGGAATTAATGGACAAGTCAGAGCCGAAGATCTCGATGTTGCTCAATGGGTTGCTTTGTGTGAATCTGTGATCGAATACAAACAGGGTTTATAACTTTACAATTCAATTCCTGAATTTATTATTATCGATCAATCCAGACAATCGTTCTTTCCTCGACCCCATTGCTTCTCAGGACATTAGAGATCGCACCGCTCACATCTTTATCCAATCCTAAATTCCACTGTGTCTGGAAATCTTTATAGGATAAGGCATAAGTTTGGCTATTAGTGTCAGTGTAATAAATCTGTTGACGTTGGAAATCTGCTCCAGTTACAGCAATCCAATGCAAATAAGGAAAAGATCCGACATATGGGATCGCAAAGCTACCGACTCGAACCAACGCGATCGCAGGTTTACCCGATTGCACAAGATTAATCAGCTTATTAAAACTAGTCTGTTGAGATTTTTTAACGCGATCGCCTTCCCACCGTTGGATTACCTGTTGCAACGTCATCGGTGGTGTGCCAGTCCGTACCTCAATCCATTGATTATTAAGAGGATTCCGTATCTTTTGTGGTAAAAACAACTTCTTGTCAGTTGCCGCTCTAACTGTCACATAGTCAACATTATGTCCATAAAAGCGCAATAACCGCGCCGCTGAATTTGGTCCACAACTCCATCCGTCATTTTGTGCGCCTGTATCAGGCAATTGAATTGGTTGAGATGAGCCACCAGTTACAATCTCGATCTGTTCCCCATTTTGGGTATTATTTTGGGTTTCGTGAGGAAGCTTAAGAGTGGTGATCGCCGATGATATTGGAGTAACTGTCATCGCGATCGCCATAGTTGTAATCGCAAGTGTAAAATTTTTTAAAAAACTCATATGGACTTTTCGGTAGTTTTACAGCAATTTTTAAACGGCTTATCGATTGGCAGTGTTTACGCCATTTTCGCACTCGGATACACCTTAGTATTCTCGATTTTAGGGATTATTAACTTTGCTCATGGGGCTGTATTTACCCTTGGCGCATACTTTACCTACGTACTTTGCGGCGGTGCATTTGGATTCAATGGCATCCTTGCTAACCTATCCCTACCAAAAGAACTGCATTTACCTTTTTTTGTTGCCATTTTTGTTAGCAGTTTACTTTCAGGAGGGGTAAGCGTACTAATCGAGCGCATTGCTTTTCGACCACTACGCGATCGCCAAGCCGATCCATTACTCACATTGGTTTCGAGCTTAGGTGTAGCTTTAGCGCTTATCAATACGATCCAATATCTGGTCGGGGCAGAAAGTTATAGCTTCCCGTCCAATATTTACGGCAATCTTCCAGCCGCAATCAATTTCGGCACAATCGATAAACCGATCGCTATTCGCACAGTACAGATTGTCATTTTTGGCGTGTCGGGCATAATTTTATCGATTTTAACCCATGCAATAAATTTCACTAAACTGGGTAAAGCCATGAAAGCTGTAGCTGAAGATGCCACGACCGCTAGCCTTTTAGGGATCAATACTGACTTTTTCATTCTGCTTACCTTTTTTGTGTCAGGCTTCTTAGGAGGACTAGCAGGGACTCTAGTGGGTTCGAGCGTCAGTATTGCTGGTCCCTATTTTGGCATTGGCTTTGGTCTGAAAGGATTAGCCGTCATTGTTTTGGGCGGACTAGGCAATATTCCTGGAGCTGTTGTGGGCGGGGTGTTTTTAGGGCTTGCCGAGTCGTTTGTCCCATCAGAGCAATCAGCATATAAAGATGCCGTAGCTTTCGCTTTACTATTCATCGTTTTAATTGTGCGTCCACAAGGACTGCTCGGCAAAACCTTCGTGCAAAAAGTTTAATCTAGCGATCGCAAAAGTTTTTCAAACATAAAACTAAAACTCATATTCTTTAAGCTTTTAAATAGACTTAATCGGAAATAAGTGAAACCCTTATATAGCAAGGCTTTCAGAAACGCTCAAAAAATCAATAAAACGCTTACTGTGTAAAGTTTTGATGGCATTTTAGTCGTTTTATTTCCGATTAAGTCTAATGTAAAGAAATATTTTTTTCCTTTGCGTTTCATTTGATTTTATGTATTCGTGAAGCTTGCTATGAGAAGATAATCAAAGTCTGTATCCACTAACACAGACGGGGATCTTGGTTAGATACAGCAATTTGCTTTCAAACTCGCCACAAATAAGAATATAAAACCAATTGCGGGGCTTCGCCCTGCGACCCTTCTTGTGGCAGGTTTGATCAACAACTGCTGTAAATTAAAGAAATAAACTTTTTAAGCAGATATTTAATATAGAGAGTTGGGTTATGTTGCAATCACTTTACTACTCCATCAGCGCTATTCAAGACGAAACAAGGCAGTTACTCGAAAGCGGCAGGCTTAACCGCAGTCAACCAATTCATAGTCTGTGTAAATTTTTTCGCGATCGTGAGTGGTGTCAAATCGAACGAGAATTGGCAGACAATCATTACCTATTGCGGGATCACATTTGTGATTTAGTAAGCCATGAGTGTTGGCAAAATGATTAGACTTGAAAAGTTGAGGGACAGGAAACATCCTTCACTTTTTTGAATTTTATATAAAATTATTATGCGTTGATGAAATATTAGCCTTTAACAGCATAAAAGCTATACAATCCAAATATGTATAGCTATATGGATGGCTAGTCATGTAAAAGCATCAATGGAGGTAATTCAAACCATTGGGGATTCAGCAAGGGCAAAAAATGAGTCAAGGTGCTAACCTGATTAATCGCCTAAAAAAATTTGTTGACCAATCTGCTAATATGCTGAGTTTAGAAGAAGATGTGGCGATAGATAGGGGCATGACTCAAATCATTAAGTCGGCGGTAATGATAATTGGTGGTGGAGAGGACAAAGTCCAAGACCGCAAAATTCTCAAAGCCTTTGTAGAAAATTCTGGTGGCTCTCAAGCTCGTCTTGGGATAATCCCTTGTGCGTCCCGAGAACCCGATATTATCGGACGCATTTACCATGACATTTTCACCGAGTTGGGTGCAAGTGAAGTTGAAGTATTAAATATTTGTGAACGTCCTCTGTCCGACTACCCTGAAGCTGAAGCTTTAGTAGATCGGTTTACGGGGATTTTTATGACAGGTGGTGATCAACTTCGTCTGTGTGCGTTGATCGCAGATACACCTTTTGCAATTACGATCGCTAAGAGAATCGATGAAAAACGTCTAGTTCTAGCTGGTACAAGCGCAGGTGCAGCCGCGATGGGCTACCACATGATTTCAGGCGGTAGTAGTGGTGAGTCTCCTCACAAAGAACTTGTAAATATGAGTACTGGTCTGAATATATTGCCAGAAATTATCGTCGATCAGCATTTTCATAATCGTAATCGCATGGCGCGTCTAATGACCGCGATCGCTGCTCATCCCGACAAAATTGGGATCGGTATTGATGAAGATACCGTAGCAATCTTTGAGCCAAACAATACCATGCGTGTTCTGGGGCGTGGTACGGTCACCGTTGTCGATCCTGGAGAAGTTTCGTATAGCAATCAATTGTGGGTTAGTGGCTCAGCGCCCTTAACGATTCACAATTTGCGAGTGCATATTTTGGCAGCAGGCTGTAGATATCATATGCTCAAACGCATTCCCATTAGTCCATCAGTGTAAAAAACAAAAAAGGCATTTCATATCCTTTCTTAATCAAAAAATCGTAAGGACAATTCATTAACTGCCCTTACGATTTTTTTACACTCATTTTGTCCAATTTTTCGTTGGTAGATCACCTGTGTCTGGACTATCGACGATTGATTTTAAGCTTTCTAAGGTGGCTGGAAGCGATCGCGGATCTATAAACATAACTTTGCTGCTGCTACTCGAACCGATCGCCGTACCCATTGAGAGATAGCTTTGGGCTAGCAAAAATTGTAAGGCTTCTTGAGCCTGAGGGTTGCCTTTCATTGACTGCAATAATACTTGCATAGCCTGAGCTGTTCCTTGGGCTTTTAGTACTTGCTCCTGACGCTCTGCCTCAGCTCGCAAAATTCGCGATTGCTTTTGTCCTTCCGCCTCCAAGATCGCTGACTTTTGTGAAGCCTCCGCATTCAAAAGCTGTGAATCTGCTAGACCTCTAGCCTTGTTGATTGCAGCTTCACGTTCGCCCTCAGAGGTAAGGATGGCCGCACGTTTCTTACGTTCTGCCGTCATTTGCAGTTCCATCGACTCCTGCACTGCTTTAGCGGGCAAAATATCGCGCAACTCAACCCGTGTCACCTTCACGCCCCAAGGATCGGTAGCATCATCAAGATCGCGCAAAAGCAGTTCGTTGATTTTATTTCGGGCCGTGAATGTCTCGTCAAGTTCTAAACTCCCCAACTCAGCCCGAATCTGAGTTAGCACAATATTAATCATCGCTTGTTGCAAGTTCTCAACGCGGTAAAATGACTTTTCCAGATCAACAACCCGCCAATAGATCACAGCATCAGCAGTGATCGAAACGTTGTCACGGGTAATGCATTGTTGAGGTGCAATATCTAAAACTTGCTCTTTTATCGACCCTCTGTAGCTAATAGTGTCAATAAAAGGCAGGATAAAGTGCGGTCCCGCAGGGAGTTTACGTTTATATTTCCCCAAAGATGCCACCAGAGCCTCTTCACCTTGATTGACTACTTTAAACGATGTACTTCCTATGCCAAAAAATATACCTGCACCGATCGCAAAGCCAAACAGCACATCCATAAGGTTTCTCGTTGTTCGTTTAAATAAAACTAATAATAACTTGATCGCTTTGAAAGAGGCGATCACTCATGTATCAAAAATAGTAAAACGGCTTGATAAGCCTAATCTCAAAATTATTCTATAGTGAACGACTACACCTTGTCTGGGGCGGCAGCTAAGGAATTCTTTTCTTTTCTACCTTTAAGCCAGAAGGTTAGCATTTCACCTCTACCTTTAATCGCGATCGCACCGCGTTCCTCAAGTTGATATTTTTGCTTCAATCTGAGATAGGTTGCCTCCGTTACCTGAATGCATCCTGCTATACCTTGAGATTCCATACGACTAGCAATATTTACCGTGTCGCCCCACAAATCGTAGATAAACTTATTTAAACCAATCACCCCAGCCACAACCGCACCCGTGTTAATGCCGATACGCATCGAGAGATTGCCAGAAAGTTCGGGAAAATTTGCGTTCAAATTAAAGTTATTGATCGCTTTCAGCATATCTAGCGCCATATCGGCAATTGCTTCGGCGTGATCGTCTCTGGGCGTAGGCAACCCACCTACCACCATATAGGCATCGCCAATGGTTTTAATCTTCTCTAAGCCATGTTGGTCGGCAAGGCGATCAAAGGCGGAAAAAATTTGATTGAGTATACTCACCAAGTCAACTGGAGATATTCGCGAACTCATATCGGTAAAGCCAACGATATCGGCAAATATAATGCTGACCTCAGCAAAACTATCTGCAATCGAAGTGGGGTCTAATTTTAAACGATTAGCGATCGCTTCTGGCAAAATATTTAACAACAATTGCTCAGAGCGTTCCTTCTCATGCTGTAATTCCGCTGTACGCTCAGCAACCTTCTGTTCAAGAGAATGATATAGCTCCGCTAATTCGGAAGACATTTGATTAAAGGTGGTCGCCAATACCCCTAATTCGTTCTGTGCTTGAATTTCCACATGAGTGTCAAGGTTTCCTGAGCGAATTCGCTCGGCAGCCGCAGTAAGTTGTTGCAAAGGTTTCACAATGCGTCTAGCAAATAGAAAGCCAACGCCCACAGTCACTCCAGTCGCGAGGGTTAGCGCCCCTGCCATTGTCCAGATCAGATTACGAATCGGTGCATAAGCCTCTGCGGTAGGAAGCTCAACGATCACCGCCCAGCCTACACTACGAATGGGTGCGATCGCACCTAAAACCTCTTCATCTTTTAGCCCTCGATAAACCGTGACAGGTTGGAGGTCGGCATCTAAGTCAGTGAGAGCTTTAATAAAAGAGCGATCGGAAATATCCTGTAAAGCTAGCGGTTCGTTAGCCGATCGCTGTTTGGCGATTAGGGCATTG
>JAYVVP010000038.1:0-2210 GCA_043786935.1 Pseudanabaena sp.
AGAAAATACTTTCCATCAAATTAAGCAGTTATTTCCAAATCTTTGTCCTTCTGCTGATAATCAGTTCCGTATTACCGATTGGACTTTTGATGTCAATGAGTTATCTATTCATGATATTCAAGCGATCTCTTCGCAATGTCAGCAAATGGGTTGGAGTTTCACTTACAGCAATGTTCAATGTCATATCAAACCAATCCATCAAGATAAGGCTACTGGCTTGCTGTCGGTTCTAAACAACCATTTCCCTGAACTCAATTCGCAGCAAGTGCTAACCGTTGGCGATAGTCCCAATGATGAGGCGATGTTTAATCCTGATCTATTTCCCATCTCGGTCGGTGTGGCAAATATTCATCATTATCAAGACAAAATGCTGCATTTACCCAAGTACGTTACTCAGGCTTCTGAGTTTGCTGGTTTTTCTGAGTTGGCAAAATTATTACTGCAAAATTAAAAAGCGGCGCATCGCACCGCCTCTTAATTTTTGGCAAGGACTGACGATTTAGCGATCGCCTCTCATCAATAACAATTGCACCAATTGCAAGGCTGCATAAATCGCCGTCGCTACACGTATCAATGACGATACATCAATGTCCTTGTTAGCTCAGCCTCTGACCGTGGTGAAACTACTGCTGTTAAAACTAGAAGCGCAAAGCACTCATTGATTCTCTAAGTTCTTAAACTATCTTAATCATTATGAAGTCATTGCAATCAGCAAAGCGATAAAAGTATGAAATGTAATGGATGCTGAAAGCGCTCCTTGTTCAAAAATAGTGCCGCAGATGACATTATGGCAATCCTGCCCCGAAATCGACCCCAACTACAATAAAATTCCGAGATTTTATGCAACACATTTTCTGCGATCGCTGTATGCTTAGTGTGTATTATTAATGTGACGCTTTTTATCTATAGGAGATTACTAAACTAGTTTTCCCCCTTCAACACCAAAAAAGCCAGTGATTCCAGCCACTAGCTCTTTGATGACCCGAAGGTTTTTAAATTGAATATCCGGAAATGGACAGATGTTGCTTTGACGGCAGTTTTGTTCAATGCTTTCTTATATCTTAACGCAAGATATAAGTTTAGCAATAGTTTTTTATGCGAATGTTTAAAATTCACTAAAAAACTATAATTGAAGCGTTGAAATAAACTTAAAAAGTCTGTTCGTTTCCTGATTGAAGTCTCTACAAACCCTACAATCAGGACAACTTAGATGTTTTTAAATTTGCGAGACTTGCCACAGCAGATCGGGAAAGAGATCGCCCGTGACAAGCAAAAAGGAGGTCAACAAGCATGACCTCACAAGAAGATCGTATTTGTAATACTGTCGATCCAAAATTTACGACCAAAGGCTTAGAACCAAAATCACTAACCACAACAGAACTAACAGCGCAAACCTTTGCGAACTTTTTCCCATATTCGTGGAAATTTATCTATGCCAAAAATATAGATCGGACGAGCAAACCAGAATGGAAAACCGAAACGCGCTATCCGATTACAGGAAGGCGATTGTACGACTATTGGACAGATAACGAAACGCTGATCGGCGTAAGATTTGGCAATCAAACCGAATATGCCCTGCTCGACATCGACAAAGGCAGCCCCTACCACCCCAACAACAACCACGAGAAATTTAAAACCGTCCTGCAAGCCCTAGAAGAAATAGGACTAGTCAGAACGCTAATCGTGCAGAGTTCGCATAGCGAAGGACTGCATATCTACTATCCCCTATGGCAAGAAGTATCCAGCTTCGGCATCGCCTGCGCGATCAAAGCCAGCTTACAAAAAAATAACTGCGAAATCGCCGCAGGAGTAATCGAGATCTTCCCGAACACGAAAAAATACGATTCAGAATATAACGGACATCGACTGCCCCTGCAAACAGGTAGTTACCTACTCGACAACGACCTCCAGATCATTGGACGAGATTTAAATCAGTTTGTCGAAACATGGCTGACCGTTCAAAAGCATCAAGACATCGACCTCCTAAAAGAAGCGATCGCCGAAGCCAAAGCCAACTATCAACCACCCAAAGACAACCGCAAACCAATTAAATGGCGAGAAGACCTAGAACAGCAAATCCAAGCAGGGTGGACAGGTCAGGGACAATCCAACCAATTGCTATATCTCATGGGCAAATACGCCCGCGTATTCCTAGGCTGTGAAGAAGACGAAGCGATCGCCGAATACATCACCAAAACAGCCAGAGCCGT